>JBEKVA010000062.1:0-14657 GCA_049514475.1 Spirochaetia bacterium | reverse complement strand
TGAACAAGGGGTTCCTCACCGTCCTGAAGCAGAAACGGGCCTGGGGATACATGATCATGCTCTTTATCCTGCTCATCTCCGCGGTGGGCATCGTGAACACCGTCCTCATGAGCGTGTACGAGCGCATCAGGGAAGTCGGCGTGCTGAAGGCCCTCGGGTTCCGCGGGCGTGAGGTGGTGTGGATGTTCACCCTGGAAGGCTTTTTCGTGGGCTGCCTGGGCAGCCTCCTGGCGGCAGCGATGGGAATCCTCATCGAGTGCTACACGATCTTCGTCGGGTTCAACCTGCAGGGTCTCTTCGGCGGCATCGGAAGCGGCTTTGCCTTCTGGGGCACCATTCGCGGGGAATGGAACCCGGGGACCATCGTTTTCGGGGTGATCTTCGGCGTTGTCGTGGCCCTGGTTGCGGCAAGCATTCCTGCCCGCTCCGCGGCCCGCATGAGCGCGACTGCCGCGCTTCACTTCGTCTGAGGGAGGCACCGTGGGATATCTCATCACAATGGCATTGCGCAACCTGCGAAGGAACATGCGCCGGACTCTCCTGGCCATGCTCTCCGTGGCCATGGCATCCCTGCTGTGCCTGTTCCTGCAGGGACTGCTCGGGGCTTTCAGCGCCTCCCTGGTGAAGAACTTCACCAAGAACGAAACGGGGCACGTGCGGATCACGACGAAGGATTTCTCCGAGCGCTCGGAGCTCTTGCCCGTGGATTCGATGGTCGCGCGCCCGTCTGACATCGAGGCGAAGATCTCCTCCGCCGTGGAGCTGAAGGACAAGGTCCGCCTGATGACCGAGCGCATCAGCTTCGGCGTTCTCCTGGAAAACCAGGGGTACAACAAGAGCGCCATTGCGCTGGCGGGTGACCCGAAAGCGGAGGAGAACCTCCTGTACTTCCAGCGCTCCATCCAGCCCGGCGGGAAGTACATCACCGGGCCCGGCCAGACCATCCTCGGGGCGGGCCTCGCCGAGGACCTGCACCTCTCCGCGGGTGACCGGCTGAAGGTGGTGAGCCAGGCAAGCGACGGGTCCCTGCAGCTGAAGAAGTTCACGATTGCAGGGATCTTCAAGACAGGGGTGAGCACGCTGGATGACCGTGTCTTCCAGATCCCCATAGGGGATGCGAAGAGCTTCCTCCGTACGGGGGACGGCACGCAGTCGATCATCATCATGATCGACAACTACCGCGACGCTCCGCGCGTCGCGGCGGGAATTGCCGCCCTGCTGGATGACCCATCGCTGGCCGTGATGCCCTGGACCTCTATCGGAGATTACCCGAAGCTCATGCGGCTGGAAGACAAGATCTTCAACGTCCTGTTCGTGGTGGTCCTTTTCCTCGGAGCGTTCATCATCACCAACATCATGACCATGGTCGTGCTGGAACGGCGGAAGGAGATCGGGATCCTCAAATCGATGGGCTTCTCCCCGCGCGAGGTGCTGGTGCTTTTCCTCTGGGAAGGCATCTTCCTGGGCATCTGGGGCAGCCTGGCGGGGGGAACCATCGGGTTCCTGCTGAACGTCCTCCTGCATTTCACCGGCGTCGACTTCACTTCCATGTTCAAGACGCTGGAGTTCCCCCTGGATAACGTCCTCTATTGGACCGTCGATGTGCCCGTGGCCATCGCCGTGGTCGCGACGGCAAGCGTCATCTCGGGCCTCGTATCAATCATCCCGTCCCTGCGCGCGGCGCGCATGAACGCGGTGGACGCCATCAAGAGCGTATAGGAGAGCAAATGGGCAGATTTGGCATGCGGCCGCTGCTGGCGGCAATCGTGATAGTCGGGCTCGGAGCTACGGGCAGCGCCGGGGCACTGTCGGGAGACGAGATACTCAGGAAGATGGACGCCAACACCGCGTACGCCTCGGTGGAGTACGCGGGGACCCTGGCTATTTACTCAGGGGACACGGTGCGGACCAAGGAGATGAAGGCAATTGCCCTGGGGACAACGAAGGCGCTCGTGGAGTTCACGAATGCCGAGGACATGGGCACGAAGTTCCTGAAGATCGACAAGAATCTCTGGATCTATTTCCCCTCGGAACAGGACACGGTGAAGATCTCCGGCCACCTGTTGAAGGAAGGGATGATGGGAAGCGACGTCTCCTACCAGGACGCGCTGGAAAGCGATGACCTGTTCAAGAAGTACACGGTGAAGGTTGACGGGGAGGAGACCATGGACGGACGGCCCTGCTGGGTGCTGGAGCTCAGCGCCACGGTGAAGGACGTGCAGTACGAGACCCGCAGGATGTGGGTCGACGAGGAGCGGTTCGTCTCCCTGCGGCAGGAGATGTACGCGAAGAGCGGGAAGCTCCTGAAGATCAACCGGACACTGGAGGTGCAGAAGATCGGCGAGCGCTGGTTCCCCGTGAAGACGGAGATCGCAGATCAGCTGAAGAAGGGCTCACGGACCCAGTTCATCATGGCGGATGTGCACTTCGACGTGTCGGTGAGTCCCTCCCTGTTCAGCATGCGGAACCTCGGCAGATGAAGAGCGGGCGCATTTGCCTGGCGGTGCTCACGCTGCTCGCCGCGATTGCCGCCACGGGGCACGCACAGGCAGGCGCGCAGGCGGGAGGGTTGGACATTGGCGGCACGCTGCTCAGCGATGCGTCGGTGCTCCAGACCGCCTTCGAAAACCCGACGGGCACGACCCCCGGCGGGTACTCCCAGCTTACGGTGAACATCGTCAACCGCAACCGCGAGTTCGCCAAGGTGGAGGGGACGGGAATACTCACCACCTGGTACGGGGCCTACGCGGGTCCCGCGGGGCTGCCGTCCGCTACTGCCGGCATGTTCGCGACAAGCGTCGGGCCCGGGGGCGCCGTTCTCACACTGGAACTGCGAAAGCTCTACCTTGCCGTGTTCACGCCGCTCCTGGACATCTCGATGGGCAGGCAGATCGTCACCTTCGGAGTGGGGACGCTGTTCTCTCCCATCGACGCATTCACCGTGCCCCTCCTCTCCGACTTGAATTACGTGCGCACGGGAAGCGATGTCGCCCGCATCGATGTCCCGTTCAGCGACGTCTCGGGGCTCGAAGCGGTCAGCACGGTGCCCGCCAGCTTCGACCTCCTCACCTCGGCCCTGAAGGTCTACACGAACGTGCACGATTTCGACCTGGCCGCCGTCGGGCTGTATCGCGGCAGCGCCAACGAGTTCCTCGCCGGCGCGTATTTCAAGGGCGACCTCGAGCTGGGGGTCTATGGCGAAGCCGTCGGGCACCTCATGGTGTCCACGGGGCAGGCGTACCTGGAAGGCATGCTGGGCGCCGACTACTCCATCGAGAAGACGTGGTTCTTCACGCTGGAATATTACTACAACGGTAATCCCGCCAGTCCGGGAGGCCTTGGCCCGACGGACCTCGCCAGCGCCCCCGCCCTGTTCCTGAACCAGCATTACCTCTATGCCATGGCGCGCTGGCAGTTCACGGATCTCATGGGCATCACGGCGAGCGTCATCTACGACATTTCCGCGTCGGTTTTCCTTCCGACGCTCCAGTACTCATTCAATATCGTGCAGAACGCGAACCTGGTGGTGTATGGCCGCGCTTTCAGCGGGGACATCAGGAGCGGCGGCGCGTGGAGCGGCCCCGACTTCCAGTATGGCGCCCAGGTGCAGGTGAGCTACTGAAGGGGCGCTTTGACCCACCATGATGGTACGAAGCACGGGGAATTTTCCCTGCGGGTACCGGGGGATCACAAAGATCGGGGGCCGTCACTCGGAGGCGCTGATGGATTTCGGCATCCTGCGCCTGCGCGCCGGTGAAACCTACACACCGCGGGCGCCCGCGAAAGGGCGCTGCTCCTCATGGGCGGAACGCTCGAGGTCTCCTGGGACGGGCAGAAGACCAGGGTCTCCCGTTCATCGCTTTTCGACGAAGCTCCCTGGTGCCTCAGCCTGGCCGCGGGCTCCACGGCCATCGACGGGGATGCCGAGATATCCGTGCACGCCACGGAGAACCCGCGCATGTTTCCCACCCGGCGGTACACCCCCGATGAGTGCACGAGCGAGGATCGTGCGCACTATCATAGATGACTCGCGGGCCCCCTGGTCGAACATGGTCCTCGGCGAGGTCGTCTGCGAGCAGCTCAATCACCTCTGGCCTCCCTCACGTCCCCAAGATATGAATAAGGCCTCCCCTTTGCCTGCCCACCTCAATAAAGTATCGAGAATCTCGGCTAGCCAGACGCCACCCGTCGATGGTCGAGGACCAATTGTCAAAATCCATGATGATAGGCATTGCCGTGCAAAGGCGCCGGCGGTACTATTACGGTATTCTCCCGGGGAACAAGACGTTCACTTGATTTTCAAACGTCGGAGGCAGAGCTATGGCTTCAGAGACGATCAACTGGTACCGGACACCGATTGCAAAGGAGACCCTGCGGGAGCTTACGCAGAAGAGCAACCTGAGGGGATGGCTGCAGGCAGGGAGCTTCCTCCTGATCTGGCTCGTCCTCACCGCGGCCGCCTTCTATTTCTTCTGGATCCGACTGTGGGTCCCCATGGTCATCCTGTGCTACGCGCAGTCCCTCTTCATGAACATGATGAGCATGTCGGCCGCCGTGCACGAGTTGAGCCACGGCACCCCGTTCAAGAGCAAGCCGGTGAACGAGTTCTTTCTCTACCTCTTCTCGTTCCTGACGTGGAACAACCCCGTTCACTTCAGGGTGAGCCACATTGCCAACCACCACCAGTACACCGTGTTCGTCGGCCGGGACAAGGAAGTGATCCAGGTGCCCGTCAAGGACAAGCTGAACTGGGTGAATATCGTCAGCTGGTGCGTCTTCGACTTCAAGTGGTTCGCCACGTTCATCCGTACCAACGTCCTGCACGCCCTGGGAAACACGGACGCCGACTTCTTCTCCTGGGACCCGCTCCTGCCGAAAGACGACCCCCGGCGCAGGCAGATCAGCGCCTGGGCGCTCTTCATGGTGCTTGCCTACATCGTGCTGCTGGCGGTCTTCATCTATTTCCACCTGTGGGTGCTCATTTACCTGGTCATCTTCAGCTCTTTTTCCGCGCGTATCGTGGCCAATCTCACGGGCGCCATCCAGCACACGGGGTTGGGGCAGAATATCCCCGACTGGCGCATGGTCTGCCACACGGTGAAGCTGAACCCCGTGCTGGGGTACCTCTACTGGAACATGAATTACCACACGGAGCACCACATGTACGCCGCGGTGCCTTTCTGGAAGATGAAGCAGCTGCGAGCGGCCATCGAGAAGGACGTCCCTGTTGCGCACAAGAGCTTCACTGCGTGCTTCCGGCTGCTCTCGGAGATCAGGAAGAAGCAGGCCAAAGACCCGGCCTATTATTATATACACCCGCTTCCTCCCACGGCCGCACCCGCGCGGATGAAGTGAGGCCCTGGCGAAATATCTTGTTTTCATGCGAAAGAAAGCCCGGCCGCTGCCGGGCTTTTTTGTTGCCGTCTGTCAAGAAGACAGACGCTCTCCTTCCCAGGCCTCTGAGACCCGCCGTCCATCTTCGAAGTTGTCCACCACGAGGATGAGCCGGTTGGCGTGGTCGCTGTACACGACCTCGATATTGACCCCCGCCTCGGCCATGCGTCGGGCAATCATGCCGAGCTGGCCGGGGGTCTCCTGGCGGAGACGCTGGACAAGGACATCCCGCACGGCAAGTACCTCGATGCCCGCGCCTTCGAGAACACGTCGGGCGGCACCCCCGTCCTCGAAGAGAAAATGCACAATGCCGGTTTCACCGACAACGAATCCCCCGCCGCCCTCGATGCTCACCCCTGAGCGGCCGAGGGTCTCACCCATGTTCGCCAGGGCTCCCGGGTGGTTGCCCAGCCGAATGGCAACGTCCTGCATCCTCTCAGCCCCTGGCCGTCACCACGGCGGCGTTGTGGACCGGAAAGTTCACCGAGGCTGCGATGAAGCACAGGGCGTGCGCCTTCTCGTGCAGTTCCATGGCAAGCGGCTGTTTTCCGCTCTCTGCAATTTCCACCGCGGGCCGCAGCGTCACTGATTCGAACCTGCCCCCGCCATCGGGAGTCGTCTTCATCACCCCGGAGGCATCGTCAAAATAGCTCAGCACGGAAATGCCGTTGCGCGCGCACAGCGCGAGGTAGGTGAGCATGTGGCAGGAGCTGAGGGAGGCGACCAGCAGGTCCTCGGGGTTGTGCGAATCCTTTTCCCCGCGGAAAGCAGGATCCGCGGTCCCGACGAGATCGGGCTTCCCCTGCACGCGGGCGCGCCATTGGCGCCCATAGCCCCGGTAGCTGGATGTGCCTGCCCCGAGATTTCCTTCCCAGGTGAGATGCAACGCGTAGAGGTGTTCGGCGCTCATGGCTATAAGATAGTCACAGGGAGGCCCCGGGGGGAGAGACCTCTCCCCCAACTGGTTACTTCGGAGTGCTGACAGCCGTCTGGATTGCCTTGAGTATGGCGGTGGACGTAATAGTGGCCCCGCTGACGGCATCAACCGACAGGGTCTGGGACTCTTCGACCTTCGATATGAGCGTCTTGAGATTCTGGGAATCGCCGAGCTTCGCGGGCTGGAGGATCTCGATACGCTCGTAACGCCCGCCGGTGACGGTGACGCGCACGCGCACGGTCTTGTTTGCCGCTGCGGAGGGTACGACGATGGTATAGGAACTCTCGTACACGCCGTCGGGTACGGTGCGCAGGTCAACATTCTTCAGGTCGACGCGACGCGCAAGCTCCGCCTTGTCTACCTTGCACCCTCCCAGGGCCCCCACTGCCGCGGCAATAACGGCAACGGCTGCCGCAGCGCACGCCAATCGGCTGAAACTCATGAACGCCTCCTGCCACTTGTGTAGTGTCCATGCTACGTGCCGTGGGCCCTGATTGCAAGACACGGAGACGCGCGCCGGGGCCTTTTGACTATTGGCCCGGGAATTATGACATTCGTTGACCATGAGTATCCTGGGAATCCATCACATCACCGCCCTGGCGAGCGACCCCCAGCAGAACCTCGACTTCTATGGCAGCTTTCTCGGTCTGCGCCTGGTGAAGCAAACCGTCAATTTCGATGCCCCCGATGTCTATCACCTCTACTACGGAGATGAAATCGGGCGGCCCGGTACCATCCTCACGTTCTTTCCCTTCCCCGATGCGGTGAGGGGAAAAAGAGGAGCCGGTGAGATCTCCGCGGTGGCGTTCATGATGCCGGCCGGCTCGATCGATTTCTGGATCGGCCGGCTCTCGGCGAAGGGCATGCCCTTTCACGGCCCCGAGACGAGATTCGGCCAGCAGCTCATCTCTTTCGAGGACCCCGACGGCATGCGGGTGGAGCTCTTCGAGGATGCGCGCGCGGAGGAGAAAACTGCCTGGAGCGCCGGCCCGGTGGAGGCGAGATTCGCCGTGCGCGCATTCCACGGAATCACCCTCCTCCACCGCGCGGCGGCTCCGACGGCGGCCTTCCTCACGCAAGCCCTCGGCTTTGGCACCGGGGGCGCCGAGGGAAACCGCCAGCGCTTCGTTGCCGGAAGCGGAGAGGCCGCCGGTATGGTCGATGTCATCGAGGATGCCGCCGCCCCGGCGGCGCGGCAATCGGCGGGCTCGGTGCACCACATCGCGTGGCGGGCAGCCGATGACGCAAGGCAGCTTGAATGGCAGAAGGCGCTGCGGAAGGCGGGGGCATCCCCGACGGAGGTGCTGGACCGCCGCTACTTCCATTCGATCTATTTTCGCGAGCCGGGCGGCGTCCTCTTCGAAATCGCCACTGACCCGCCGGGATTCTCCATCGATGAGACGGTGGAATCACTCGGCACGCGCCTGCAGCTTCCTCCCTGGCTGGAAAAAGAGCGGCCGATCATCGAGCGTCACCTGCCGCCGATCACGGTCCCCGCGGCACGGGCTGGGGGGACCACGTGAGCAGCCCCGGAGCCGCAATGGAACCCCACGGGGGCATGCCTGTCGCCACGCGCGGCGCGCCGCTGGAGAGCGCCCGTGCCGCCATGATCATGATTCACGGCCGCGGTTCATCCGCCGAGGACCTGCTTTCCCTGTCAGGAGAGTTCTTCGATCCGGCGATTGCCTATCTTGCCCCGCAGGCTGCGGGCAACACCTGGTATCCCCACAGCTTTCTCGCGGCTATTGCAAGCAACGAGCCGGGCATCTCTTCGGGGATCGCGGTCATCAGGGAATTGGAGGATCGGGCGGCGCGCGCAGGCATCCCTTCGGAGCGCCTGTTTCTGCTGGGCTTCTCACAGGGTGCGTGCCTCACCCTTGAATACGCGGCGCGCAACGCCCGGCGTTTTGGCGGAATTGCCGGCTTGAGCGGCGGGTTGATCGGGCCCGAGGGAACCCCGCGGGAGTACGGGGGATCGTTCGAAGGTACATCTGTGTTCCTTGGGTGCAGCTCATTCGATCCGCATATCCCCGAGCAGAGGGTGCGGCTCACGGAGAAGGTCTGCACTGCCCTCGGGGCAAAGGTGAGCATGCGTCTGTACCCTGAGCCGGGGCATACGATCAACGACGAGGAGATCCGGATCGTGGGCGAGATGGTCAGGTCTCTCCGCCCGGCATGACGAGAGAGCCGCCCAAACGCACGGTTGCGGCCTATGGCCGCAGCACGACCCTCATGCCGTCACGGGCTGCCATGATCGCGAACGCCCTCTGGATGTCGGCGAGCTTCAGCAGCGGGTTTGCGATGTCCTTGCCGGGGAAGTCAGGCTGGGCAAGCAGGGAGACCGCCTTCTGAACGTGCGCCGGCGTCGAGTCACTCGCCCCGCACACGTACAGCTCGTTGTAGTGGATCTTGCGGCTGTCAAGCGTCACCATGCTGGCTCCGGCGGGCAGCGAGGCAAAGAGGCACACCCTCCCCCGCTTCCGCGCCAGGTCGAGGGACTGTTCCTGCGCCGATGCCTCGGGCGCCGCCACGATGACGACGTCCGCTCCCAGCCCGTCGGTCTCAGAGCGCACCACGGCGGCGAGGTCCTCGGTCGTCGTGTTGATCAGCCTGTCGCAGGCAAACGCGGCGGCCTGGGCGAATCTCTTGCCCGCCCGCTGCGCGAGGATGACCTTTGCCGCGCCGTACTTTCGCGCAACGTACAGGTTGAGGATCCCCAGGGGGCCGGCGCCCACTACAACGACGGTCTCACCGCCCCTGATGCCGCAGTTCTCCACGCAGTTCACCGCGCAGCTCACCGGCTCGGCAAGCGCCGCGTGCTCGGCAGCGATCGCGCCGGGTACCTTCACGACGTGACCGTTGCGAATGGCAATCGCGGGAACGATCACGTACTCAGCCATCCCGCCCGGGTAGGAGAAGCCCATGGGGTTGAGCTTCACGCACAGGTTGTTCCACCCGCGGCGGCAGTACGCGCACTCCCCGCAGGAGATGGAGGTGGCCATCACGATGCGCTCCCCGATGGCAAAGCCGCTGACGCCTTCCCCGACGGTATCGATGGCTCCGGTGAACTCGTGCCCCATGACCATGGGAGGCTTCATCCGCGGGTTTCCATTGTTGAATGTCTTGAAGTCGGAGCCGCAGATGGCGCACGCGTCCACCTTCACGCGGAGCTCACCGGGCCGGCAGACGGGAAGCTGTGTTCTCTCATAGCGCACATCGCCCTTCCCGTAGTAGACTACGGCATTCATGGTTTCCACGTGACCCTCCTGGCACCGCGGCGGGTGTCGACAGCTTGAGTTCAGGGCAGGATAGCAGTCATGTGCATCGTCCACAATACGTCTCGGCGGGGACAAGAATGAGTGAACGTCATCTTATTGCCATCGATGTCGGCGTCAGTTTCATCAAGGTGGGCGTTTACGACGAGCACGGGGGAAAGAAAGCCGGCTCCTCCCGCCGCGTTCCCACCCAGCAGCCGGAACCGGGCACCTTCAGCCAGGATCCCGATGAGCTGTACGACCTGGCGCGTGACGCGCTGCGTGAAGCAGTCACCGAATCCGGCGTCAGCGGAAAATCGGTTGCTGCCATCGCGATCTCGGGGGCCATGGGCGGCGCCATGGGGGTGGACGCGCACTGGCAGCCGGTCACCGACTGGTCGATCATCTCCGACAGCCGCTTCATGCCGCACGCGGTGGCCATGCAGGAGGGCGCCCACCAGGCCATCCTCGAGCAGTCGGGCACCAACCTGCCCGTGCTGGGCGCGAAGACCATCTGGTGGCGGAAGAGCTTCCCCGAGGCGTACGCCCGCACGGCGAAGTTCGTGGTCATCGGCGGATACATCGCCGCGAAGCTGGGCGGCATCGGCATCGAGGATGCCTTCATCGACCGCACGTACCTGAACTTCACCGGCATCGCCAATCTCGCTCATGACGACTGGTCGAAAGAGATCTGCGGCCAGTTCGGCATCGACAGGAGGCGGCTGCCGCGCGTCGTTGCCTCCAACGCCGTCATCGGCAGGCTTACCCCTGAATCCGCAATCGAGTGCGGGCTGACGGCAGGCACGCCGATCGTCGCGGGCGCCGGGGACAAGCCGGCAGGGACACTCGGCGCGGGCCTGGTGGGGCCGGGGCTGGTAGTGGACGAAGCGGCTTCCTTCGGGGCGCTCAGCCTGTGCATGGACCGCTACGTGCCTGACGCGAGGCATCGAACACTGGAAAACCTTCCCTCGCCGATCCCCGGCCTTTTCCTGCCCAGCGTATTTCTCAACGGCTCGGGGCTGACGAACGCGTGGTTTGCCGACACCTTCGGCGGGGAGGAAAGGCGCGAGGCAGCCGCCAGCGGCGGCGGCGTCTACGAGCTGCTCGCGGCGAAAGCGGCAAAGGTCCCGCCGGGCTCCGAGGGCCTCATCGCCCTGGGCCTCATGGGCGGCCGAAGCTATCCCAGCGACCCGGCGATACGCGGCATGTGGCTGGGCCAGTCATGGTTCCACCGCAAGGAGCACTTCTACCGAGCGCTCCTGGAAGGGATCGCCTACGAGTACGCCACCGCGCTGGCCATCATGCGGGAGAATTATCCCGAGGTCTCCTTCGAAGAGATCAGGGTGATCGGGGGCGGCGCGCGCTCCGACCTGTGGAACCAGATCAAGGCCGACGTGATGGGGGTCCGTTACGTACGGCTTGCCCGCGACGACTACGCCATGCTGGGGGACATCCTCCTGGCCGGCAGCGCGGTGGGCGTTTTTTCAGATCCTGCGCTGGATGCCTCGCGGTTCGCGGGATCCGATCGTACGTACACGCCTGACGCGCGGAGGACCGCGCACTACGCACGGTACGTGGACATCTACCGCGGTCTCTTCGACCGTGAGCGGGAGCTGTTCGAGTCCTTGCAGAAGATACCTCCCTACGGAGAAGAGACAACGACATGAACGGACACGAGAGAATCATCGCGGCCCTGCAGAGGCGCCAGCCCGACAGGGTGCCGACCTTCGAGTGGTTCATCGACAAGAACGTTGGCAAGGAGCTTTCCGGCACCGATGACCTGCTGGAGACCGTCGATGCCCTGGACCTCGACGGGGTGAACATCAGGGCCGACTACGCGAAGACGTTCACCAGACATGCGGGAGGTCCTGGGCTACGAGAACTGCCTGATCAGCATGATGATCGAGGAGCAGCACTTCGGGGACCTGCTGGACCGGGTGGTGGACTTCAACATCGAGCTTGCCCGGATTGCCCGGCAGCGCTATGGCATGGAGATCGTCGCGATGACCGATGACGTTGCCAACGACATCGGGCTGCTGATGAGCCCTGAGCTGTACTTCCGCCTCATCGCCCCCCGGTTTCGCAGGGTCGTGCAGGGCTACAAGTCCCTGGGCTACCTGACGATAAAGCACAGCGACGGCGATATCAGGCCGCTCATCGACCGGTGGCTGGACAGCGGCATCGACTGCCTTGACCCGGTGGATCCCGCCGCGGGGCTGGACCTTGGCGATTTCAAGCGCCGCTACGGCGGGCGCAATATCATCCATTCAGGGGTTCCCGCGGCCAACTACGCGGTCATGCTGAAGGCGCTCCGCCAGCACGGGTGTTACGCTTAGCCGGGCCTTCGCGGGCACTGGCGCGGTCACAGGGAGGCAATTCTGCACACGCGTGATCTCATCAGGATGAACGGGCGACGGACCGCCATCCTCATCGGGTGCCGGCCGGGAACCGAATACGCCGGGGTCAGCGACCGTGATGCCCTCCTCGACCTGCCCAGCAAGCTCCGCGCCGTGCGGGCGTTCGTCGATCGGCATGACCCCGACATCATCTTCTCCATCGCAGGGGTCGTGGGCGAGGCCGAGTCCCTGGGCGCGCGCTACCTTTTCGGCGACCGTGGCCAGCCGACGCTCATAAGCTCCCCGCTGTCAGGGGCGGCGGAGGCGGGCGCGCTCAGTCCCATTCCCCTGGAAAGCTCCCCGCTGTGCACCGGTGTCATCGAGTCTCTGCGTGAGCTCGCACGGCTGTACCCGCGGAAGATCGTTGGTGCCACCCTCATGGGGCCCATGTCCGTCGCCGGCCAGCTCCTTGGGATGGAGCGGCTGCTGGTGCTCTCCATCGAGGGCCCCGCCGCGCTGCGCTCGATTCTCCGTGTGATCACCGGCAGGGTCATGGAGTTCATGCAGGCGCAGGCCGCCGCAGGGGCGCGCTATGTCAGCATCAATGAGCCCAGCGGCTCCCTGCTCTCCCCGGAAAGCTTCAGGGAGAACTGCCTGCCATTCCTGAAAGAGCTCTTCGGCGCCGTCACCCTCCCCCATCACCTCCATATCTGCGGCCAGACGCAGAGGCACCTCGCCCTGTTGAAAGAAACCGGGGCGCAGGGCATCAGCATAGACGCTTGCGTGGATATCGCCGCCGCGGGTCGCGCTTTTTCTCCCCAGAGTGTCACGCTGGGCAACATCGACTCCGCCGGCGTGTTCCTGCGCGGCTCTCCTGGCGATGTTGCCCGCGCCACCACGATCATGATGGATGCCATGGCGGGAATCGGGGAGTACATCCCCGCCACCTCGTGCGGCTTCCCCCGCGCCACCCCGGCGGCGAATGTCGACGCGTTCCTCGAGGTGGTGCGCTCACGGGCGGGGTGACGGCGCGAAGGTCTAGGACCTCTCGTCGTGAAGAGCGGGAGCCGCGAACACGGGAACGCCAGCCTTCAGGAGTGCACGGGCCGTCCTCTGCACGGCGTCATGCTTGTCCATGTAGTTCAGCTCCAGGGCAGGCATGAGTCCCTTCGCGATCACGTCGGTCTTGGCCATGAAGTAATCCAGGATATCCGACGGATGTTCGCGCTGCCGCTCGGTGGAAGGAATTCCTCCCTCGTGCTTCGCCGCGATGTTCTTCACCTTCTGGCTGACCTGCACCAGCTCGGCAAGCCTGTCGTAGGGCTGGCAGACGATGCTCCTGTACGTCTCCGTGATGTGGTGCTCGAAGCGGACCGTGTCCTCGAATCCGAGCGCTGACCTGATGGCGGCAGACCTTTCCAGCGTCCCGTTGTCCGCCGAGTTGGAAAGATTGAAGCCGACCAGCGACGTGCTGCCGTCATCCCGGGAAAAAAGCTTTGCCGTGAGAAGTGTCCACAGCACGTTGAACGGATTGTCGTTGCCCATGAACACGGAAATCTTGAACTCCATGTCGACGCCGAGCTTGTGCAGAATGTAGGCCGCGAGGATGGTGCCGCCGTTGATGTTGAGGACCTGTTTGACCCCGTAGGTTGTATAGTAGTAGAGGTACTCCTCCAGCCACTTGTAGGGATGCATGTTGGGCTGCCCAATGCCCCCGAAATACCCCGTGATTGTCTCAGGCCCGCCAAGGTGGATGTTCGATCCATCCGTCCCCCGCGTGTCGAGGGATTCCACCCAGGAGGCGCCGAGAATCTTCATGCCGGCGGCCACCGCGGGAAGGTCTCCGTCCTCCTGCTGCTCCTTCATTGCGCGAACGCGAATGTACCTGCCGGGCATCAGCTCGCCATTGCGGATGGCCTGTTTCGCCTCGGTGATCAGCCACGGAAAGTATTGAAGAGCGGAAATCTCCAGTGTCACCCGGCAGCTCTCGTCCATCAACAAAGCGGGCGCCCCCGCGCCTTTCTTGAACTCCTCCATGGAGATGAACTTCCTGCCCGACGCCTGCTCGGCCAGCCATGCAAGCTCATCCCCGTACCGGGGGTTCTTCGCCGCCGCCATTTCCGTCAGCTTTTCGAGGGTGCCGTTCACCGATGCCGCGTGATTGATGGCTTTCACCCCGCCGTATTTGTCGAGGATCTTCATCAGGTCGCTGATCACCGGATTGTCATCACTGGCCATGAACGCATTGATCGAGTCAATTGCCCTGCGGTCGATCTTCAATTCTTTTCTCATGCTTCCCCTCCGGCACACCGCCTGACGCGACCGCCTACAAGGGCTTCTTCCGCCCGCTCGTGTAGCTCTCCACGACCTTGTTGAACCCGTCCAGCTCCTTTTCGAGCACCGAATAACTGTGCTCGGGGCCGGGAAAGGCGCCCGTGCGCACCTCCTGCACGTACCTGCCCAGCGCCTCGGTGATGACCTGCGAGAGATTCGCGTATTTCTTGACGAACTTGGGTGTAAACGCATCGAAGTAGCCCAGCATGTCCCCGTTGATGAGAAGCTGGCCGTCAGTGAACCCTCCTGCGCCGATACCATAGACGGGTATCTGGAGGAGCTTCGCGATGACACCACCCAGCTCCGGCGGGACGGCCTCGAGAAGCAGCGCGAACGCGCCGGCCTCCTGGATGGCCAGGGCGTCACGGATGAGCTCCTCCGCGCTCGCCGCCGTCCTTCCCT
>JBEKVA010000061.1:0-14771 GCA_049514475.1 Spirochaetia bacterium | reverse complement strand
TTCTGGTCCACGACGAAAAAGCTCGAGAACAGCAGGATGAGGGCGAGTATCACGCCGATTGCGATCAGGAGGATCGCCGGCGTGAGCTTGCGGAAAGCCTTCCGCGGGGTGACGTCTGTCATAGCGCCTCCACGGAAGGCAGTCTACGGGCTGTGAGCGCCCACGTCAATCGAAAGGCCGCCGAATGCCACCCTGCCGCGCCCTGCGCGGCGTTGGAGTGGCCGCGAATGCCACCCTGCTGCGCCCTGCGCGGCGCTGGGGTGGCCGCCGAAACCGGCCATTCTTGACGCCCCGCGGGAGCCTCGGATACAGTTGCGGCATAATGGAACGACGCCTCATCACCTCAGCCCTGCCGTACGTGAACAACATTCCCCACCTGGGGAATCTCATCCAGGTGCTCTCGGCGGACGTTTTCGCCCGCTATTGCCGGCTGGCCGGCTACGAGACGCTGTACGTCTGCGGCACCGACGAGTACGGCACCGCCACGGAGACGCGCGCGCTGGAGGAGGGCATAAGCCCCCGGGAGCTCTGCGACCGCTACCATGCCATCCACAGGGACATCTATACCTGGTTCAACATCTCCTTCGACAAGTTCGGCCGCACCTCGGTGCCGGTGCACACGGAGATCACCCAGCACATCTTCACGAAGCTCCACGAGAACGGCTACATCAACGAGCGGGTCCTCAACCAGCCCTTTTGCGAGAAGGACCAGCGGTTCCTCGCCGACCGCTACGTTCTGGGAACCTGCCCGCACTGCGGCTACGCCGACGCGCGGGGAGACCAGTGCGAGAACTGCGGCAAGCTGCTTGATCCCACCGAGCTGATCGACCCCCGCTGCAGCGTCTGCTCCACACGGCCGGTGATCCGCGAGACGAAGCACCTGTTCATCGACCTGCCGGCAATACTGCCGAAGCTGCGCGCGTGGATGGAAACCACGGCGGAAAAGGGCTTCTGGGCGCGCAATGCCATCCAGATGACGAACGCCTGGATGCGCGACGGGCTGAAGGAGCGCGGCATAACACGCGACCTGAAGTGGGGCATTCCCGTGCCCCTTGACGGGTATCGGAACAAGGTCTTCTACGTCTGGTTCGATGCCCCCATCGGCTACGTGTCCATCACCGCCGAGCACACCCCTGACTGGAAGAGCTGGTGGTATGCGCCGAATGACGTGAAGCTGTTCCAGTTCATCGGCAAGGACAACATTCCCTTCCACACGGTGATATTCCCCAGCAGCCAGCTGGGCACCGGCGAGGAGTGGACCACCCTGTATCACATGTCCTCCACGGAGTACCTGAACTACGAAGGGGGCAAGTTCTCCAAGAGCAAGGGCGTGGGTGTCTTCGGGACCGATGCCAAGGACACCGGCATTCCCGCCGACGTGTGGCGATTCTACATCTATTACAACAGGCCTGAAAAGTCGGACGCCCTGTTCACCTGGAAGGATTTCCAGGAGAAGGTGAACGCCGAGCTGATCGGCAATTTCGGCAACCTGGTCAACAGGACCCTGCAGTTCGTCGCTCGCTTTTACGGCGGCACGCTCCCCGCGGGAGCCCCCGACGTGGAGTTCTGGAAGGAAGTGCGCGCGGCGGAAGCTGAGATCGCCGACCTGTTCGAAAAGGTCGAGCTGCGCGAGGCGTTCAAGAAGATCTTCGCGCTTTCTTCCATTGGAAACAAGAAGTTTCAGGACGGGGAGCCGTGGAAGGGCATCAAGGAGAAACCCGAGGCCACCGCCAGCCTGATCTGGAACCTCACCTACCTGGTGCGGGACCTTGCAATTCTTGCCAGCCCTTACATCCCCGGCACCTCGGAGAGCGTGGCGAAAACCCTGGGAACGGGAAAGATCGCCTGGGCGGACCTCGGCAAGTTCGAGGGCATCGGGAAGGTGGAGAAGCCCGACCTGCTGTTCGCGCGCCTGGAGGACAAGCAGATCGATGCGCTGCGCATCCGCTTCTCGGGCACGCAGAAAGAGCGCCAGGAGGCCGCGGACGCCGCCGCGGCAGGCAGCGGGGCTGCCGGCGCCCCCCCCGCACCAAGTCCGCTTACAGCGGCGCAGATCGCCGAGAAGTTCCGCGGCCAGGTCGACCTGCGGGTGGCAAAGATCGTGGAGATCAAGCGCCATCCCGACGCGGAGAAGCTTTACGTGGAGACGGTGGACCTGGGGACTGAGAAGCGGACCATCGTCTCCGGTCTTGTGCCGCATTATAAGGAAGAGGAGCTGCTGGGACACAACGTGGTGCTCGTCGCGAACCTGAAGCCCGCCCTGCTACGCGGCGTTGAAAGCGCCGGCATGCTCCTGGCTGCCCAGGAGGCGAAGACCGTGGAGGTCCTCTTCGTCGACCATGCAGCCCCCGGGGACCGCATCGTTCTTTCCGGTCCGTCAGTCGAAGCCAACAGGGAGCAGATCGACATCGATACCTTCTTCACGATGCCCATTGCCGCGGCAGACTTCCAGGTGAAGGTCGGAGATGCCGCGCTCCTCTGCGGTGGCAAGCCCGTGGTGACAACACGCGTGGCGAAGGGCAGGGTGAAATAATCGAGGTTTCCGTCAGGCCTGTCGCTCCCGGCTTCCTCGATGCGGGCGACGAGCTGCTGCAGTCAGGCTTCTGGGCAGGTTTCAAGGCGGAACACGGGTGGAAGGCGCACGTGTTCGCCGTCGAGGGCCTTGGCGATCCTTTCGGAATGCTCGTCCTCTCCAGGACGCTGCTCCGCCGTTTCACCCTTGCCTACATTCCCTTCGGTCCTGTCCGCGATCCGCTGAGCGGCCGCGGGGAGCTTCTCTCCGCCCTGGCCAGGGTCCTGCGGCCTCACCTGCCTCCCCTAACTCTTTTTCTGCGCTTCGATCTTCCCTGGAAGAAAGAGGGCGAGGACCCCGGAAGCGGCGACACCAGGCCGCATGTGGTGAAATCCCCCAGTGACATGCAGCCGCCGAACACCGTGGTGGTCGATATAGCCCCGGCCCCGGAGCAGGTCCTCGCCTCCATGAAGTCCAAGACCCGTTACAACGTACGCCTGGCCTCGAAAAAGGGCGTGCAGGTCGTGGAGGGCGGCGTCGAGGACCTCGACCGCTGGTACGAGCTGTACCTGGAAACAAGCAGGCGCGATAGGATTGCCATCCACTCCCGCGCATACTACCGCGGCCTTCTCACTGCTTCCCGCGAGTACCAGGGCGGCCCCTGCGTGAAGCTTCTCCTTGCCACGCACGAGGGAGACCTGCTCGCCGGCAACATCGTCGCATTCTGGAAGACCCACGCCTCGTATCTCTATGGGGCATCCTCTGGGGAGAAACGCAATCTTATGCCGACCTATGCCCTGCAGTGGGAGGCGATACGCCTTGCCCGTGAGGCCGGGTGCACAAGCTATGACCTGTACGGAGTCCCCGCCGAGCCTGATCCAAGTCACCCCATGTTCGGCCTCTACCAGTTCAAGACGGGATTCTCCGACAACGTGCTGAAGCGTTGGGGGACCTGGGACGTGCCGTTCCGCCCGTTGATCTACCGCCTGTACCGCGCGGCGGAGGCGCTGCGCATGTTTTACTTCCGCTCGATCAGAAAGCGCCTGCGGCGCAGGGCCGGCAGCGCTGGTGCGGCCCCGGGCAACGACGCCTGAGCGCGGGGCGGTGGCCCCATGGCCCGCGTTCATCGCCGCCCCCCGCGCGCCCCCCCGTAATTCACATCTTTTTCACAATTCATGCTTATATTTCTGCCAAGGAGCCATACCATGCAGAAACTCGATCTGACCGTTGAAGGCATGTCCTGCCAGCACTGCGTTCACGCGGTGAAAAGCTCGGTGAGCGCCCTCGCTGGAGTCGCCGCCGTCGACGTCTCGCTGGAGAAGAAGCTTGCCACCGTCCAGTTCGACCCCGGCCAGACAAACCTCGCGGCCATCACCGCCGCCATCGAGGACCAGGGCTACAGCGTCAAATGAGATGAGCGCGGCCCCGCAGCGGGTGCTCGTCGTCGACGACGAGCCGAAGATCACCGAGGTCGTGGGATCGTATCTCCGACGGGCAGGCTACGAGCCGCTGACGGCTGAAAACGGGGCCCAGGCGCTGCACCTGCTGGAGAAAGAAAGACCATGCCTGGTCATCCTGGACCTCATGCTGCCCGATATGAGCGGCGAGGATGTGTGCCGCAAGGTCCGCTCCCGCTCGCGGGTGCCCATCATCATGCTCACCGCAAAGGTCGAAGACGCTGACGCCATCAAGGGACTTTCCCTCGGGGCGGATGACTACGTGACAAAGCCCTTCAGCCCCCGGCAGCTCATCGCGCGGGTGCAGGCGGTGCTCCGGCGCACCGCGGAGGACGCCTCGCCGCTGGCAAAGATGCTGAGCTTCGCCAACGACGACCTTCTTATCGACGCGGCTGCCGGGGAGGTCCGCAAGGCAGGGGTTGCCGTGAGCATCACCCCGCGGGAGCTTCGCCTCCTGTGCGTGCTTGCCGCCAATCCCGGGCGGGTGTTTTCCCGGGAGGAGCTCATCGCACGGGCACTCGGAGATGACTTCGCCGGGTTCGACAGGACGATCGATGCACATGTGAAGAATCTCCGCCAGAAAATCGAGACAGACCAGGCTTCCCCCCGCTACATCCAGACGGTCCACGGCGTCGGCTATCGCTTCAACCCGGAGGCATCCGCGTGATCACCAGCCTGCGCACCCGCATGACCCTCTCCTACATGCTGGTGGCCCTGCTGTGCGTACTGATGGTGAGCGTGCTGGCAAACGGCGTGCTGGAAAGCAGCTTCCGCCGCTACGTCAAGGACTCGCTGGAAAAGAACGCACAGGCGGTGGTGACCCAGATCGGCTCCCAGGTGGCCCCGGATGGGACGTGGGACGAGTCTGCCCTCAGTGCCGTGGGCATGAGCGCGCTTGAGCAGGGCCTGATCGTGAAGGTGAGCAGCCCCTCGGGACGCACCGTGTGGGACGCAACGGTGCACAACAACGGGATGTGCGTGGCAATCCTCTCCCACATGGCGCAGAACATGGCAAGCCGCTACCCCCGCTGGCGCGGCTCCTACACGGAGAACGTCTACCCGGTGCGCGCGAGCTTTCGCAGCGTCGGGTCGGTGACCATCGGGTACTACGGTCCGTTCTACCTGAGCGACCAGGACCTCACCTTCATCAATTCGCTGAACCGCCTGCTTCTGTGGATCACCCTAGCCGCGCTTGCCATCGCGCTGGGCATCGGGCTGTTCATGGCCCGCCGCATCAGCGTGCCCCTGGCGCGCGTCGCCGCCGCCACCCAGAAGATCGCGGAAGGGGACCGCGGGGTGCTCATCACCCGCAGGAGCAACGTGCGGGAGATCGACGGCATCACCACCGCCGTGAACGACCTCTCCCTGGCCCTGAAGGAGCAGGAGGCCCTGCGGCGCCGGCTCACCGCCGACATGGCCCACGAGCTGCGCACGCCCCTGGCAACCCTTCAGAGCCACCTCGAGGCCCTGATCGACGGTGTCTGGGAGCCTGACCAGGCGCGGCTTGCCGGCCTTCACGAGGAGATCCTCAGGATCAACCGCATGGTGAGCGACCTGGAAAATCTTGCCAGGTTCGAGGGGGACACCGCGAGCCTACGCCGCAGCAGTACGGATATCCGGGGACTGGTGGCGGGGATCGTTCGAAACCACGAGCCGCAATTCCGCGAGAAGGGCGTTTCACTCTGCCTGGAAACGCCCTGGGGCGCGCCTGCCTGCGGTCCCGAGATATCGGACTCCCCGTCCGGCGCTGACGCCGCCCTGGTTGATTCTGACAAGATCAGCCAGGCGGTGATAAACCTCCTCTCCAACGCTCTGAAGTTCACCCCGCGGGGAGGCACGGTCAGCGTGCGCGTGAGCGACGGGGCCGAGGGTGTGCGGATCGACGTGGCCGACACCGGCATCGGGATCAGCGCGGAGGACCTTCCGAGGGTCTTCGAGCGCTTCTACCGCGCCGACTCCTCCCGCAGCCGCGCCACCGGCGGGGCGGGCATCGGCCTTTCCATTGCAAAAGCGATCGTCGAGGCGCACGGGGGCAGCATCAGGGCCCGCAGCGAGCCGGGCAAGGGTTCCGAGTTCAGCATCTTCCTTCCGCGGGGCGCCGCGGCATAGCTTCCCTGTCGCGCAGTCTGCCCGCATTGGACATCACCCGCCATTGAAGCCGCCGATGTTTGTATCTTATATTATCCGTGGCCGACGAATGTCGGGCCGGGAAATATTGATGCACGGAGGGTCCCCGAATTGAAAAAACTGCTTCTGTTCCTGGTGGTGGCCCTCCTTTCCTCCTGCGGTCCGCGGGTGAAGCAGATCTCCGAGGAGCAGCTCGCCTTCCAGAAGAAGCAGCAGGAAAACAGCTTCCTGAAAAAGACGCTCTTCATGCCCGGCAGCGACAAGCCCTATGAGAAGGGAAAGCCGGGCGGCACCTGGCGCAACAACCTGAACAATGACCTGAAGACATTCAATCCCGTCGTTGCCGTGTATGACGCGGAAAGCGCGGGGATCGTGGACAATCTCTCCAGCTCCCTGCTGGACTACGATGCGTACACGAAGAAATGGAAGCCCCTTGCCGCCTCATACACGGTCTCGGTGAACGAGGCGAAAGGCACAATGGAGGTGACCTTCACGCTGCGCGACGACATGTACTGGACCACCCTCGCGGACCCGAAGACGAAAGTGAAGGTGACCTCCGACGACGTGGTGTTCTGGTACAACGATATCGTCGGAGACCCCGCCCTGCAGCATTCCGCCTACGCGGGGCAGTTCGTGCAGATGCCCGACGGCTCGAAGAAGCACATCGACATGGAGAAGCTCGACGAGCGGCGCTTCGTGATGCACTATCCGCGGATCGTTTCCATGCCGGAGCTCTCCAGCAACATGAACTTCGGGCCGCGCTACGTCTTCGAGCCGGCGAAGAAGGCGAAAGGCGTGGAAGGGGTGCTGAACCTCTGGTCCATCAATACGGACCCGAAGACCATCCCCTCCATGGGACCGTACTATATAGAGGCGAACAGGCCGGGGATCGAGGTCACCCTGGTGCGCAACCCCAATTACTGGAGGAAGAGCGATGACGGGCAGAGGATCCCGTACATCGAGAAGTTCGAGACGAAGATCGTGCCCAACCAGGATACCGAGAAGCTGAAGTTCCTTGCCGGAGAGCTCGACTCCTACAACCTGCGGCCCGAGGACCTCGAGGAAATGGTGAGCAGGAGCTCGAAGGACTTCACGGTGTACAGCGCCGGTCCCAGTCTTGGCGCCGCGTTCGTCTCCTGGAACCAGAACCCGCGGAACCTGCAGCCCCTTCTGGTGAAGTGGTTCTCCAACACGACCTTCCGCCAGGCAATGAGCTGCTTCTTCAACCGTGAACGGGTCGTCAAGGAAGTCTACCGCGGACTGGCCGACCCCGACCTTTCCTTCTTCGCGAAGCCGAACCCCTACTATGACCCGGCCATCACCCAGCAGTTCACCTACAATCCCGAAAGGGGAAAGCAGCTCCTTGCGCAGATCGGGATACGGCAGAATGCGGCGGGGGTCATGCAGGACGGGCAGGGCAACCCCATTGTGTACGATCTCACCGTGCCCATCGAAACGAACATCAGCATCGACATCGGGACCATATACGCGGATGAGCTGAAGAAGGTGGGCATCACGCTGAGAGTGAAGCCGGTACAGTTCCAGAAGCTCGTGGAGAGCCTGACGAAGTCGTACGACTGGCAGTCGGTCATGATCTCGGTGGGCTCCAACTATTTCCCCATCCAGGGGGACAACGTGTGGCTTTCCTCGGGGAACCTCCACCTGTGGAACCCCCTGCAGCCGAAGCCGGCAACCGCATGGGAGGCGGAGATCGACAGCCTGTACTGGCAGGGCTACTCGGAGCGGGACCCGGTGAAGGCGAAGAAGATCTGGGACAGGTACCAGCGCATCATCCTCGACCAGCTCCCCGTCATGTACATGGTATTCGCCAACAGCTTCTCGGCGTTTTCCAACAGGTGGGCGAACATCCGTGTGGACACCCTGGCCGCCCCGGACCTCACGTATGTCTACCTGAAGGCGCAATGAGCACACCCGCCGTCAGCCCCGCCAGCGGAAAACCGCCCTTCAGCCTTGCGCGCATCCACCAGCCCCACCCCCTCCCTACGCTCCTCGCCTGCCGCATCCTCACGATGGTGATCATGCTTTTCCTGCTCGGGCTGGGGGTGTTCGGTCTCATGTCCCTTTCCCCCGGTGACATCATCGACAACTACGCCCGAAGCCGGCTCCTGCAGACGAGCGGCTTCCAGTCGAATACGAACACCCTGACGGACGCGCAGATCCAGGAAGCCAAGCACCGCCTGTGGCTGGACCGGCCCTTCTACGCGCAGTACTTCCACTGGCTGCACCAGGTCTTCGTGGAGCACGACCTGGGACGGTCCCTCATCTCACGGGCGCCGGTGCTGTACCTGGTGGGCACCCGGATGCTGAACTCGATCATCCTGAACGTCCTCTCCCTCGTGTTCATCACCATCGCCTCCTTCGCCCTCGGGCTGTACTTCTCCTCCAAGGCGGGCACGCGCGTCGACCCGGTGGTGGCATTCGGCAGCATCTTCCTCAACGCCTTCCCGGGGATCCTCCTGCTCATCCTGCTGCAGATGTTCGCCTCTGCCACCGGCATCTTTCCCGTGACCGCCTATCCGTCGGAGACCTTCGAGGGCAAGCCCCTGGCATTCACCTTCTCCTACCTCTATCACATCATCCTCCCGCTCATCGGGGCGTTCCTCGGGAGCATCGGGGGAGAGCTTCGCCTGATCCGCGCCACCATGCTCGACCAGCTTGGACAGCCGTACATCATGGCGCTGCGCTCGCGCGGGATTGCTGAGCGCAGGATCTATTTCAACCACGCGTTCCGCAACACGATGAACCCCTTCATCACCAGCTCTTCCACCCTGCTGGCCGATCTGTTCTCCGGCTCGCTGATACTGGAAATCATCTTTTCCTATCCCGGCATCGGGCGGCTGATGTACGAGGCGGTCATCAACAAGGACATCAACCTCGTGCTGACCAACCTCATGTTCACCAGCGCTCTCATCCTGGTGGGCATGCTCCTCTCCGATGTCGCCCTGGCGCTGGTGGATCCGCGCATAAGGTACTCCAACCAATGAAACGCTACTGGAGCGCCCTCCGCCGCAGACCCATCGCCCTCGTTTCCTTCATCGTTCTGGCCATTCTCTACGTCGGGATGATCTTCTGCGAGTTCATTGCCCCCTACGGGCCGAATGACCAGTTCTCGGGCCACTCGGACCAGCCCCCCGGGCTTCAGCTTTTCTCCCGCACCCTCGGATTCCGGCCGCAGGTGCAGACCCTGGTGCTCCTGAACGACTACACCAGGGAATATGCCGGCCTGGAGGGGCACTTCACCCCGGTGAAGCTCTTTGCCGTGGGGCCGGAGGCAAAGCTCTGGGGTGCGATACCCATCAGGCACCACCTCTTCGGCACCGACCGCTACTCCAACCCGCAGGCCGCGGCTGAGCCGATATTCCTTTTCGGCACCGACAACCTCGGCAGGGACATCTTCAGCCGGCTGCTCTACGGCAGCCGCATCTCCCTGACCATCGGGTTCTTCGGGGTGGCCATCTCCCTTTTCATCGCGCTGCTCCTCGGGGGCCTGGCCGGCTACCTCGGCGGGATATGGGACTGGATCATCATGCGCCTGGCCGAGTACATCATCCTCATCCCCGGGCTCTACCTGATCCTCTTCCTGCGCTCGGTCCTGAGCACCAACCTGAACTCGGGGCAGTCGTACGCCATCATCACGGTGATCCTCTCCACGGTGGGCTGGCCGGGCACGGCGCGCATGATCCGCGGCATGGTGCACGCCATCAAGAGAAACGATTTCGTGGCCAACGCGGAGCTGGAGTCCATGCCGGCACGGGCCATCCTCTTCCGCCACATCATCCCCCAGATGTCCTCCATCCTCATCATCAGCGTCACCCTCGGGATCCCCGGGTTCATCCTCGGTGAAACGGTGCTCTCCTACCTGGGGCTGGGGATCGTGGACCCCGCGGTGAGCTGGGGCAGCATGATCAACAGGGACGCCACGACCATCTCCAACCTCGTGCAGTTCCCATGGCTTTTCGCCCCGGGCATCTTTCTCATCATCGTTGCCCTCTCTTTCAATTTCCTGGGGGAGCTGCTAAGGGACATGGCGGACCCCAACTGGAGGGAGAGACGCCGTGGCAGATGACATGAAGGGCCGCGCGCCCGGCGCGCCTGCCGTGTTCGGCGCAACCATCCTCGAGGTGGGCGATCTGACGGTTGATTTTTCCTCCGGCGGCGGCATCCTGCAGGCGGTGCGCGGGGTGAGCTTTACGCTGGCAACGGGGGAATGCCTGGGCATTGTCGGGGAGTCGGGCTCGGGCAAGAGCGTGAGCGCCCTGGCGGCGCTGGGCCTGCTGGGCAAGGACGCGCGGGTGGCGGGCAAAATCCGGCTGAAGGGAAGCGATGTCTCGGGCCTTTTCGCCGAGCAGATGCGTTCCTTCCGCGGCACGGCGGCTTCCATGATCTTCCAGGAGCCCAGCCGTTCCTTCGACCCGATCTACAGCATAGGCAAGACCTTCCAGGAAACACTGCGCGTGAAGGACCCCTCGCTGAGCCCCAACGCCTGCGAGGAGCGGGCCGTGCAGCTCCTTACCGAGGTCCACATCCCCCGTGCCGGTGAACGGCTGAAGAGCTTCCCCCACCAGTTCTCCGGCGGCATGCTGCAGCGGATCATGATCGCCCTCGCCCTTGCCAACGACCCTGAGCTTCTCATTGCCGATGAGCCGACCACCGCGCTGGACGTCACCATCCAGGCGGAAATCGTCGGCCTGCTGCGGGAGCTGCGCGCCCACCGCCAGCTCTCCCTGGTCTTCATCTCGCACAACCTCGCCCTCGTGGGGCAGATCGCTGACCGCATCCTGGTCATGTACGCGGGCCTGGTGCTGGAAGCCGGGCCGGCGAACCTCGTGCTCTCCCAGCCGCGCAGCCCGTACACGCGAGCCCTGTTGAACGCGCTGCCGTCCTGGGGAAGTCACTACAGCAGGGAAGCGCTCGTCACGATCCCCGGGACGGTGCCGGACCCGACGAACCACGCGCCCGGCTGCCCCTTCGCCCCGCGCTGCCCGCTTGCCGCGCCGCGCTGCAGCGCGGCCATTCCGCCGCTGGTGCGCGATGAAGGGGAGCGGCAGGTTCCCGTTGCCTCCGCGGAGGAGGCGGGTGCATATCGCTGCATTTTCCCGGGAGAAAAGAGATGAGCAGGGAGAACTCAGACACTTTCCTCCGGGTCACCGATCTCACCAAGGTCTACAAGCTGGAGGCCGGCCTCTTTGCCTCGGGCAGCCGGTGGGTCTGGGCGGTGAACGGGGTCAGCATCGACATCAAGAAAGGGGAGACCTACGGGCTTGTCGGTGAGTCGGGCTCGGGAAAGACCACCCTCGCGCGCGCGCTGGTGCAGCTCTTTCCCCACACCTCGGGAAAGATCGAGTACTTCAGCGACGGGGAACGGTGGGAGATCACGCAGAGCGACCCGCGCCTTCTGAAGCGCTACCGGGCCGACGTGAAGTACGTGTTCCAGGATCCTTCCTCGGCGCTGGATCCGAGGATGACCGTGCTGCGGATCCTTACCGCGGGGTCACGCTACGCGGCTCACTCCCCCGGCTCGGCAGCCCTGCTGGCGCGCGCGAGAGAGATGATGGAGGCGGTGGGTCTGCGGGCCGACGACGTCGGCAGGAGGCCCTCGGAGTTCTCCGGCGGCCAGCGCCAGCGTATCTCCCTTGCCCGCGCCTTGATCAGCAGCCCCAGCGCCTTGGTGTGTGACGAGGTGGTGAGCGCCCTCGATGTCTCCGTGCAGGGACAGATCCTGAATCTCCTGATCGAGCTGAAGAAGAAGTTTCACCTGACGATGATTTTCATTGCGCACGACCTGACGGTGGTCTCCTACATGGCGGACCGCATCGGCGTGCTCTACGGGGGTCGGCTCATGGAGGAGGCCCCGACGGCGGGCATCGTCGAGCGCCCCCTGCATCCCTACACCCAGCTTCTCTACGGCGCCATCCCGCGCCTGGGCGGAAAGCTTCCCGAGCGCGGCACGACAACGGGCGCCCCGTTCAATCCCACCCGCCAGCCCAGGGGCTGTCCCTTCGTGGGACGCTGTCCCCTTGAGCAGGAAAAATGCAAAACGGTCACCCCCGAGCTGCGTGAGATCAGGCCCGGCCACAAGGTGGCCTGCCACTTCGTGGACTGAGCCGGCGACTCAACCAGCCAGCTCGAGCTTGTGCGAGGAGCTTGTCTGCCGAGAACGCCCCGTGGTTGACGTGCAGCGGGCGGCCGGCACGGTCGAGCACGAACGTCGTGGGCTCTGGATTGTCCTCCGCCAGATCCGGCGCATTGGGTCAATCACTACTATTTCGATAGTAATGCTAAATTGTTCTTGACAGAGGCGATGTCGTTTGATAGATTGCAACCAATTCTATAGCTTTAGTAGGGAATGAAGGGTTCCCGAAAGGAGAGGGAGAGATGGGTGAGAAAAAACTGAGGCTCGAAACGCTCGCCGTTCATGGCGGCCAGCAGGTGGATGCAACGACCTCCCGGGGGGTCCCCCTGTATCGCACTAGCTCGTACGTGTTTCCCAGCACGGAGCGGGCGGCGAATCTTTTTGCCCTGAAAGAGCTGGGCAATATCTACACGCGGATCATGAACCCGACGCAGGATGTCCTTGAGCAGCGGGTCACGCTGCTGGAAGGCGGGGCGGCCTCGGTGGCATTCGCTTCGGGCACTGCTGCTATCCACAACGTGGTCATCACGCTGGCCAGGTCGGGTGACGAGATCGTTTCCGCGAACAACCTCTATGGCGGGACATACACCATGTTCGATGCCATCCTGCCCCAGTTCGGCATCACCACGAAGTTCGTGAAGCACGATGACCTGAAAGGCTTCGAGAAGGCAATCACCCCGCGCACGCGCATGCTCTTTGTCGAGACAATCGGCAATCCCGCCCTCGACGTGGTGGACCTTGCCGCGGTGGCGAAGATTGCCCATGCCCACGGTCTTCCCCTCGTTGTGGATGCGACATTCACCACCCCGTATCTGCTGAAGTCGATCGATCACGGGGCCGACATCGTCGTGAACTCCCTGACCAAGTGGCTCGGCGGCCATGGCACGGGCATTGGCGGCATCGCAACCGATGCCGGGAAGTTCGACTGGAAGGACAAGAAGTTCAGCCTGTTCAACGAGCCCGATCCCAACTACCATGGCCTGAAATGGGCGCATGACCTTCCCGCGGCCCTCGCACCGATCGCATTCGCGCTTCGCCTGCGCACCGTTCCGCTGCGGAACCTCGGCGCCTGCATCTCCCCTGACAACGCGTGGCTGTTCCTGCAGGGCATCGAGTCGCTGCCCGTGCGCATGGACAGGCACAACAGCAACGCGCTGGCGGTGGCCACGTGGCTTTCGAAGCACCCCAAGGTGAGCTGGGTGCGCTATCCCGGTCTTCCCGACGACCCCACCTACCCGGTTGCCAGCCGGTACTTGAAGAACGGTTTCGGCGGCATGGTGGTGTTCGGCACCAAGGGCGGCAAGGCTGCGGGGGAGAAGTTCATCAACAGCCTGAAGCTCCTGTCCCACCTTGCGAATGTCGGGGATGCGAAGAGCCTGGCGCTGCATCCGGCCAGCACTTCGCACTCCCAGCTCTCCGAGGAGCAGCAGAGGGAAGGCGGGCTGACACCCGAGTTGGTGCGGCTCTCCATCGGGATCGAGCACATTGAGGACATCAAGGAAGACATCGACCAGGCGCTGAAGCAGACATGAACGGCGCAAACATCTGGAGGAGTATGAGATGAACATAAGGAACAACGTACTTGAGCTTGTGGGCAACACGCCGCTGGTACGCCTGAACAGGGTGACAGACGGTGCCAAGGCGGAAGTGGTGGCAAAGCTCGAGTCCCGCAACCCGCTGTCCAGCGTGAAGGACAGGATTGCCCTCGCCATGATCGAGGACGCGGAAAAGAGAGGCCTGCTGAAGAAGGGCGGCGTGATCGTCGAGCCCACCAGCGGCAACACGGGCATAGGCCTTGCCTACGTGGCGGCGGTCAAAGGGTATCGATGCATCATAGCGATGCCAGAGAGCTTCAGCATCGAGCGCAGGAAGCTTCTGAAAATCTTCGGCGCCGAGCTGGTGCTGACCCCCGCGCCGCAGGGCATGAAGGGTGCCATCGAGAAGGCCCGCGAAATCGTGGCCAGCACGCCGAATGCCTTCATGCCGCAGCAGTTCGAAAATCCCGCCAACCCCGAGATCCACAGGAAGACGACGGCGGAGGAGATCTGGAAGGACACCGACGGCAAGGCTGACATCCTCGTGGCGGGCGTCGGGACCGGGGGAACCATCACGGGGGTGGCGGAGTTCATGAAGAAGCGCAAGCCCGGCTTCAAGGTGATTGCCGTGGAGCCCTTCAAATCGCCCCTGCTCACGGGGGACGGCCCACACACGCCGCATAAGATCCAGGGAATCAGCGCGGGGTTCATTCCCGCGGTCCTCAAGCGGGAGCTCATCGACGAGGTGGTGAAGATCGAGGAAGAGGATGCCGGAAAAACGGCCCGCAGGCTCGCAATAGAGGAGGGCATCCTCGTGGGGATCTCGGCCGGGGCTGCCGCGTGGGCGGCCCTGCAGGTGGCCAAGAGGCCCGAGAATGCCGGCAAGCTCATCGTCGTGGTGCTTCCCGACTCCGGGGAGCGCTACCTGAGCACCTGGCTCTTCGAGGACGTCTAGCGCATGTCCCTGCAGATGTCGACCCGGAGCC
>JBEKVA010000060.1:0-14774 GCA_049514475.1 Spirochaetia bacterium | reverse complement strand
GTCCATCACCGTCGAAAGGCGATGCGCGATAACCAGGGTCGTGCGGCCGCGCATGAGATTGCCGAGCGCGTTCTGCACGGACATTTCCGAGGTGCTGTCCAGGCTCGATGTCGCCTCATCGAGCATGAGGAGCCCGGGGTTCCGCATGAGCGCCCGTGCGATCGCAATCCTCTGCCGCTGCCCGCCGGAGAGCTTCACGCCCCGTTCCCCTACCTCGGTCTCATACCCATGGGGAAGACGGGTGATGAAATCATGAGCGTAGGCCAGCTCCGCCGCGTGCTCGATTTCCTCCTCCGATGCCTCCCGATCCACGCCGTACATGATGTTGTCCCTGATGCTCCCCGCCATGAGAGGGCTGTCCTGCGAAACATAGCCGATGCGCGCCCTCCATTCGCCCAGGCTGACGTCCTGGATCGGCGTATCCCCGATGGTTATCGTCCCGCTGTCAGGCTCGTAGAATCGCTCCATGAGGGAAAAAACGGTCGTCTTGCCGCTTCCGCTCGGCCCCACCAGGGCGGTCACCGTCCCCGGTGAGAGATCGAAGCTGATGCCCCGAATCACCGGTTCATCGGCCTTGTATGCGAAGTGCAGGTCTCTCACGTGGAGCAGGGGAAGATCGGCGGGAAACGCGCGCCCTCCCTGCGCCCGTTCTTCCGGCTGATCGAGGATGGTCATGATGCTCTGCGTTGCCCCCCGCGCCTTCTGCAGCTGGGTCAGGAAGCCCGTGACCTGCGAGATCGGCATGATGATCTGTATGAGATACAGGATGAAGGCGACCAATTGCCCCGCCGACATCGCCCCGGAGGAAATGCGCACGCCGCCGTAGCCGATGATCGCCACCAGGATGCCCATCATGACGAGGGACATGAGCGGGCTGATGAGGGACATCACCTTCCCCTCGCGCACGCCGAACCGGAAGAGCCTGTCGATCGCCTTCCTGCCCCGTTCGTATTCACGGGACTCCGCGTTGGATGCTTTCACGAGTCGGATCTCCGAGAGGGCCCGGGAGAGGACCGTCGTGAAGGAGGCATTCTCATTCATCATGCCCTGTGACACGCGCCGCATGAGCCTGCCCAGCGGCACCATGACGCCGGCCGCCAGGGGGAGCGCGCCCAGCATGACGAGGGTCATGCGCCAGTCCATGGTGATGAGGATGATCACCGCGCCGATGATGGAGATGAGTCCGGTCAGGAAGCCCGACACGTTTTCCGCGACGAGCGTCTTCAGGACAGCCGTGTCGTTGTTCATGCGGGAGACCAGCTCCCCGGTATCGGTGGCGTCGAAGAAGGGGACCGTCAGGGCGAGCTGCTTTTTCCAGAGCAGGCCGCGCAGCCCCGCAACGATGCGCTGCCCGACCCAGGTGAGAAGGTACAGCGAGAGCCCGGCGCACAGCGCCTGTGCGGCAAACGCACCGGCGATCAGGGGGATGTGGCTCATGTCGAAGCTGGCATGGGAGAAGCCATCGACGAGGTTCTTCATGATCAGCGGGACCAGGAGACCGACGAGGGTCGCGGCGGTGCTCACGAAGAGGGCTATCGCGAAAACAGCCAGGGGAGGCTTTGTGCGCCTGATGAGGCCCCAGAAGCGCCGCAGGCTGATCGACGTTCCCACCGGAGGGAGCGGTTCCCCGCCGCGCGCCGGCCGTGAAACACGCGAAACTCTTTGTTCATCACTCATGACACGGAGCGTAACGATGAAATGTAAACGGAGTGTAAACCAGGAATGCGTTCCCCCATGAAAAGAAATAACAAATGCATGTTCGATATGTTATTCCGCCATGCCTCCCTGTATAATCAACACGAATGGGGAAAAACCGCGTCATCATCATCGAGGACGACCAGGAGCTAGGCGACCTGGTTCGCATCTACGTCGCGCGCGAGGGGATCGAGGCCTCGCTGTGCGGCAGCGCGGAGGCGGGGCTCGCGCTCTTTCGCAGCATCGGGGCCGACCTGATCGTGCTCGACATCAATCTGCCGGGGATGGACGGTTTCGCGTTTCTCCAAGTCTTGCGGAGAGAGAGCTTCATCCCGGTCATCATCATCTCCGCCCGGGAATCGGACGAGGACATCGTCATGGGTCTGGGCATCGGTGCCGACGAGTTCGTGACGAAACCGTTCGTCCCGCGCGTGCTGGTGGCACGCATCAGCGCCATGCTGCGAAGAGGCGGAACCACGACCCCCAAGAGAGTTTCCTTCGATTCGTACGTGCTGGACTACGAGGGATATACCCTGACCCGGGACGGCCGGCGGATCACCCTCTCCACGCGCGAATTCGAGCTCCTGCGGCACCTGGTCACCCATCCGGGGGTCGCGATGACTCCTGACGATATCTACAAGCAGGTCTGGGGATCGATGTATGGGGACCTCACGGCGGTCGCCGTCTATATTCGGCGCCTTCGCCAGAAGATCGAAGAGGATCCTGCGAGCCCCCGGTACCTGCAGACCATCCACGGCCGCGGCTACCGATTCAATCCCGATGCGGTAAAGGGGTAATGACAATGCGCCTGGGCACCAAATTCGCCCTTCTCATCGCGGGCACGATCGCCGTTCCCGTCGCCACCACGATTCTCATCGGGCTTGTCGCATTCACCATCTTCCCGGGCCCGATCAAGATTTCGGACGCCATCCGGATCAGGCGGGACCTCAGTGCACTCAGCGGAAAAACGGCCGATCCAGCGCAGATACCTCGCCTGGTACGTGACGCCTCCCCCTATTACGACGTCCTGGTATACAGCGATCGGCACGTCCTCCTTTCCTCGACGCTGCACTCGGACTCTCTCGCGGATATCCTGGCGAATGGCGAGGGTCGGCAGGTATTGAGCTTCGACCGGTATGCGATGCACGCTCCTGGCGGCACGCCGTATTCGGTGTACGTCGGTGTTCGGATGATCAGCACGCAGCAGGCGTTCCTGCAGCGATTCATGGGAGTCGTCTTTCTCCTCTCCCTCCTGGGGTTCATGACGCTGATGTCCGCGCTCATCATCCGTTCGATCAACGCTTCGATCGCGCGCCTGGAGGAGGGCACCCGGCGCATCAGCGCGGGAGACCTCGACTTCGAGCTGAACGCGAAGGGCAGCGACAGGATCGCCTCCCTCACCCGTTCCTTCGACGCCATGCGCAAGCGCGTCCGCGAGGAGACGGCGACCCGCTCGCGATTCATCATGGCGGTGTCCCACGACCTGAAAACGCCCCTCTCCAGCATCACCGGCTACCTCGACGCCATCGGCGACGGTATCGCCTCGGATCCCGTGCAGCTCGAGAAGTACCTCGCCATCATCAGGGACAAGGCCGGCCTCCTGGGAAGCAGGATCGGCCAGCTCATCGACTACGTGAAGCTGGACACCGCCGATTGGCGGCGCTCCCGCGAACACATCGCCATCGCCTCCTTCCTTGATGAAGCCGTGACCGTGTTCCGCCTGGAGGCGGAGGCGCGGGGATTCGGTTTCGATTCGTCGATCGACATCGGCGGGGATACCCGCGTGTTCATGGACGGCGATCTGGTGACCAGGGCTTTGGAAAATCTCGTGCACAATGCCTTCCGCTACGGCGAGCCCCCGTCCCCCATTGCCTTCCACGCCGCCGAGGAGGACGGACGGATCACGATACGGATCGTCAATCGGGGAAAGGCCATCCCTGCGGCCGACCTCCCCTTCATATTCGAGCCTTTCTTCCGGGGAACGCGCGCACGCGAGGGAGGCGGATTCGGCCTCGGACTTTCCGTGGTGAAATCGGTGGTGTCCAGCCACGGCTGGAGCATCAGGGCCACGTCGAGTGAGCGTGAGACGTGCTTCACCATCGAAATCCCGCTCGATAACAAGTTGTCATAACTCTTCATAGGCTGGAAATGGTCTTTTTCCGCGCCGCCGCTATCTTGTGCCTCGAAAGGCAGTGTGAGGCACATGACAATCATCGAGCTGAAGGACGTACGCAAGAACTACCTGCTGGGCAAGGTCCAGGTTGAGGCGGTCAAGGGAGTCAGCTTCGCCATCGAGAAAGGGGATTTCGTCTCGATTGCCGGCCCTTCGGGCTCCGGCAAGTCGACGATCCTGAATCTCGTCGGCTGCATCGACACGCCGACCTCGGGCAGCGTCGAGATCGAAGGGAAGCCGACGGCGGGCTTTTCGGACACGGAGCTGACCCGCCTGCGGCACAGGACGATCGGGTTCATCTTCCAGAGCTTCAATCTCATCCCCGTTCTCGACGTCTATGAGAACATCGAGTTTCCCCTGCTCCTGGGAAAGAAAAAAGGACCGAAGGAAGAACGGCGCGCATGGGTGGAATCCCTCATCGCAGAGGTCGGCCTGGAGCAGTGGCGCCGGCACAAACCGAACGAGCTTTCCGGCGGTCAGAGGCAGCGCGTGGCCATTGCCCGCTCCCTGGTGACCAGGCCGGCCATCGTGCTGGCCGACGAGCCGACGGCCAACCTGGATTCGAAAATCGGCGGCCAGATCATCGCCCTCATGAAAAAGATCAATCGCGAGCTTTCCACGACATTCATCTTCTCCACGCACGACGCGACGATCGTGGACATCGCCGATCACGTCATCCGGCTGAGCGACGGCGAGGTGGTGGAAAACACGCGCGGCAGGACGGCCCCGGTCGGCTCACGGGCGTCCGTCCGGGGAGCGTGACGCGATGCCCGTCCTGATCAGGATCGCCCTGCGCAACCTCCGCGAGCATACCTCGAAGAGCCTCATCATCGGGACCCTCATCGTCCTGGGGGTCATCATCATCGTCGTGGGCAACAGCCTGCTGGACACGGCCCAGGCGGGCGTGCACCGCATGTTCATCGACAACTATACCGGCGACGTCTTCCTCTCCGGGGTCCCCCGGACGCCCGGCGCGTCCGTGAGCCTGTTCGGGCTGCAGGGGGCAGGTGATGCGGAGACCACGCCCGTGCTCCCCGATTTCGATGCGGTGCGGGCTCACCTGCAGTCCGACCCCCGGGTGAAAGGCGTCACCAGCCAGATCACCGGTACGGGGCTCGTGACGGTCGAGGGCAACGACAATCGCACGATGGCCATCCTTTTCGGGATCGACCCCGAAACATATCCCCGGCTCTTTCACGGAAGCTTTCTCGTCGAAGGCAGCTACCTGAAACCGGGCGAGGAAGGGATGCTCGTCTCCCGCGAATGGTTGAACGGCGCGGAAAAGGCGCTGAAGACCCCTCTGCGCGTCGGGGACAAGGTCATGATCAACGGCTTCGGAAAAGCGGGATTCAAGATCCGCGAGGCAACGATCGTCGGGGTGGTCGATTTCGGCGCGGAGAGCGCGGGCATGGGCATGATCGCCTGGGCGAACGCCGACACGGTCCGCATCCTGAGCGGGGTCGACGTCACGGCGGAAGACGTCGTGCTCTCCAAGGAGCAGACGGCGCTGCTGGAGGCGAAAAGCGAGGATGCCATATTCGCCGCCCCCGAGAGCACGGTCGATGCCGCGCAGGCGCGGCAACCGGCGACCGCCGCGACACGGCCTTCCCCGAAAGCGGTCCCTTCCTCGGCAGGGTCCTGGAACTTCATCCTCGTGCGCCTGAAGGACTCGGGGCAGACCGCGGGCTTCCTCGCGGAGACCAACGCGTGGCTGGCCTCGCAGGGGATCGCGGCAAAGGCGGGAGGCTGGGAGGCAGCCGCCGGGCCGTTCGTCCAGAGCATCGACGTCGTGCGGATCGTCTTCTCAGTCGCCATCCTCATCGTCGCCATCGTCGCCATCATCATCATCATGAACACCCTCGTCATTTCGGTCATCGAGCGCACGGGGGAGATCGGCACGATGCGCGCCCTCGGCGCGGAGAAGCGCTTCGTGTGGTTGATGTTCCTGGCAGAGACCCTCACCGTCACGATCGTCTTCGGGATCGTGGGGATCGCACTGGCCTCCGCCATCATCGGCGCGGTCAATCTCGCCCAGATCCACGCCACCAGCCCGTGGCTGCAGATCATCTTCGGCGGCAAGGTGCTGCGGATGGCCATCCGCCCCCTGTCGTTCGCGAGCACCCTGCTGATGGTCGCGGCAGTCGGGCTGGTGTCCCACCTCTATCCGGTCATCGTCGCGCTGAAGGTCCCGCCGGTGCGGGCCATGCAGGGCGAGTAGGGAGAAAGCAATGGCGTTCGCGGCAATCGCTCTGAAGAACCTGAATCGGCAGAAGAAGAGGAGCTACCTCCTGGGGGGTGCCATCGCGTTCGGCGTGCTCATCGTCACGCTCATCGACGGCTTCTCGGGGGCGTTCATGCGGAACGTGAGCGAGAACTTCTCGAACATCGCCGCCGGCCACCTTTTCGTGGAGGGAAGCGAGAAGACGGCGTCCGGGAAGACCCTCTCGGTCATCCGTGACGACACCGTCCTCATGGACGTCCTCGGAAAGACCGGCATCCCGGCCACCTACATTTCCAAGCGATCCATCGCCCAGGGAACGCTCATCTTCGAGAGCAGGAAGACGCAGATCACGATCCAGGGAGTCGACTTCGCCAACGAGCGCTCCCTCACCGAGAGACTTGTTCTTGCCAAGGGAAGCATCGCCGCGATGGGGGAACGCGAAGGGCTTATCCTGAGCGAGCAGACGGCGGCGAGCCTCAACGCGCAGATCGGGGATCGACTCCTCTTCCAGCTCACCACGGTGAGCGGGCAGCAGAATGTCGGAGAAATGGTCCTTGCGGCAACCACCCCGGACAACGGCCTGATGTCGGGCTACTCCTCCTATGCAAATCTCTCCTACCTGAACGAGCTCCTCGACCTCGGGAAAGGGGAATACCAGACACTCGGGATCTACCTGCCCTCCCTGTCGGGAATGGATCATGCCGCCGACCTGTTTTACGCGGCCCTCAAGGAGCGCGCCAACGTGAAGGAGCGTACCAGGACCGTCGATGCGGGCTCGGGGGGAATGGGTCCCATGGCGGCGTTCTTCGGCGGGGGTGCAACGGATGAAACCTGGACCGGTGTCCGCTACCGCGTCTTCACCCTCAACGATCTCCTCTCCTCCGTGAAGCAGATCGTCAACGTGCTGGACATGGTCTCCATCGGGGTGCTCGTCGTTCTCTTCGTCATCATCATGGTGGGCATCCTGAACACCTTTCGCATGACGATGTACGAGAGGATCCGGGAAATAGGGACGATGCGGGCCCTCGGGATGCTGCGCTCGGGCGTGCGCACTCTTTTCCTGATGGAAGCCCTGTTCCTGGCCCTGGCCGGCGTCGCGGTGGGCATGGCGGGTGCCGGCCTGATCATGGGTTCACTCTCCCTGGTCAATCTCGGGGCACACTCCCCGTTGTTCATCCTGCTCCGCGCGGGCCACCTGAGCTTCCACGTGCCCCTTTTGCAGGCCCTCGAGAACATCGCCATCGTCGCCGCCCTGACACTTGTCGCGGCATACATTCCTGCGCGCGCCGCGGCGCGCCTGTCCCCCGCGCAGGCCCTGCGGACAACCAAATAGGCATTCGGAGGTCGCAATGCGTTTTTCAGCCCTGAGGATTATCCTGGTTCTCTTCTTATCAACCGCCCTTGGCGCGGCCGCCGCGATTGCCGAGCCACCCGACTTCCACAAGGCGCTCGAGGCCATCGACAGGAACGGCGACTTCGGCTCCCTGGACTATTCGGCGCTCTTCACCGTCGTCACGCAGAAACCGAATGAAAAGGATTCCGTGATGGAGGTCAGGCTGTTCCGCAGGGACGAGCATGACCAGATGGTGTGGATCATGCAGAAGCCCGAGGCGCAGAAGGGGCAGGGCTTCCTGAGGGTCGATGAGAACATCTGGATGTACGACCCCGAGTCGGGGAAGTTCAGCCACAGCACGATGAAGGAAACGATCCAGAACTCCAAGGCGAAGAGCTCCGACCTGAAAAAAACGACCTACGGGCAGGACTACGAGGTGGCGGCGTGGGAAGAGGGGATGCTGGGGAAATACCCTGTCTACGTGCTCTCGCTGAAAGCGAAGAACAACGAGGTGAGCTATCCGTCCCTGAAGCTTTCGATTCGAAAGGACAAGCCCCTCGCGCTCAAGGAGGAGGACTACAGCCTCTCCGGCAGGCTCATGCGCACCGTGCTCTTTCCGCCCCGCTACATCGAGGTGGCGGGGAGGACCGTGTATTCGCAGATGCTCATCGAGGACGAGCTGAACAAGGGTGAGAAGAGCCAGCTCACCACGAGCGACGTGTCGGTGGCCCGGCTGCCCGATGCGACATTCAGCAAGGCGTTCCTGGCGCAGTCGTCGAGGTAAAATTATGATTGTCAGATTGCACGCGATCCTCGTCCTGGCCCTGGGGGTCGGGCTGTCCCTTGCACCCCTCGGCGCACAGGAGACCTCGACAGCCTCCGGCGATGACGTTTTCGGCAAGGATGAGCAGGTGACCACCACCACCGAGCAGACGCAGAATGCTGCGCCTCGAAAGGAGCTCCTGAAGGAGGCCGTCCCCTTGCTCACCGGATCATTCACGGGCAAGGTGGGATTCTCCTGGAACTGGAGCGATATCTATGGAGCCCCTTTCAATCTCCTTTCCTCCACGAGCCGGAGCCTGGATCAGCAGGGAACGGAGCTCGACCTCGGCTTCGTTGCGCGTCCCGACACCGACATCAGCATTACCGGTGAAGTGCGCACCAACTACCCGTTCGTCCAGCAGGTCACGACCGGTACGGCGCCCACTACGTCGACGATAACGGTGCCCAGTTTCACCGTCTGGTCATTGTATTCCAAGTTCACCTGGAATGACGCGCTGTTCCTTTCATTTGGAAAGCAGTCCCTGAAGTGGGGAACCGGGTATTTCTTCAGCCCCGCCGACGACGTCTTCGCGCAATCCGCCGTCGACCTTTCCAACCCGACGGCCGAGCGCGAGGGACCGCTCGCGTTGAAGGTCCAGTATCCCATTCCGCGGACCATGGACAATCTCTATTTCTATGCCGCGTTTCCTGTTTCCAGCGATCCCGCGGCCCTCGCCGCCTTGCAGCCCGAGGATATCGCCGTGGCAGCCAAGGCGGAGTTTCTCTTCGGCAACACCGAGCTCGCCGCTGCCGGCTTCTACCAGAGAAGCCAGAGACCACAGGTCATTCTCATGGGAACGACAGGCACGGGCAGCTTCGACTTCTTCGCGGAGGGTCTCGCCGCTTTTCCCTCGGGACAGAGCGACGCGTATGTCGAGAAGGCATCGAGCACGGTCACCTGGGCAACGGGCAGCTCGGCATACAGGGTCGTGGATCGCAGCGGAAGCACCTTTTTCAAGGCGACCGGCGGGCTCATGTACAAGAATCCCGACACGAACTTCACCTTCGTCTGCCAGTACCTGTACAACGGGCAGGGGTACGGCTCGTTGAGCATCCAGGACATCCTCCAGGCGATGATGGATCGTGCCCTCGGCAGGCCGGCGGGTGAGCCGTCATTCACCACCGCGAGTGTCGCCAACACGCTGACCGGGCTGGGCCAGATCGGCGAGCACTACGGGGCAATCTCTTTTTCCTGGACCTCGATCGCCAACACCAAGACGGACTTCTCGGTGCTGGTCCTTTCGAACCTCTCGGACGGCTCGGGCTACGTGAATCCGACGATCTCCTATATGATGCTCACCTACGTCAGGCTCTCTCTCGGGGCCAGTCTCTCCTGGGGCGGGACAGGGACCGAGTACGCAGACCCGACCGGGTTCGCGAGCACCTTCCCCACGATCAACGGGCAGCCGAACCCGAGCTACAACCCGAATTATGTCGCAAGGCCGACCCTTGCGATCATGCTGGGGGCCAGCATCGGCACGGGATCGTTCTGACCTGGGGTTGCCCGCCGCGTGGATCGTTCTTATCATTCACCATCATGCGGGTGCTTATCACGGGAGCGACATCGGGAATCGGAAGGGCGTGCGCAGAATACCTTGCGGCACAGGGACACGTCGTGATTGCGACGGGGCGCAGCGGCACCGTCCTGGCCGAGCTCCAGGAGCGCGCGCAGGCACGATCGTGGAGACTTCATGCCCTTCACCTCGACGTCACCGACACGGCTGAAGTGGCCTCCGTCGCGGAGGAAGTGAAGCGCCGTGTCGGCGGAATCGATGCGCTGATGAACAACGCGGGATTCGGCCAGGCGGGATTCCTCGCCGATGTCACCACCGAGCAGGTGCGGGCGCAATTCTCGGTGAGCCTCTTCGGGCTGTTCGACGTGACGCGCGCCTTTCTCCCGCAGCTCGTCGAAAATCGCGGCATCGTGCTCAATGTCGGCTCGATCATGGGCCGCATGACGGCGCCATGGATGGGCACCTATGGCGCCGTGAAAGCGGCGGTTCGCTCTCTCACCGAAACGATGCGCGTGGAGCTCGCCGCCCTGGGGGTCCGGGTCGTCCTTCTCGAGCCCGGCGCGGTGGAAACAGGGTTCCAGGAGAAGGCAGTCGGTGAGCGCATGCAGGCAAGCCCCGGCTCCTCCCCGTTCGCCGCCGCAAACCGCTGGATGCGGGAGAGCTCATACAGGCCCCTCTTCATGATGCGCTCCGTCCCCCCGGTCGATGTCGCGCGCCTCGTTCACCGCATCCTCGCATCGCCGCGGCCCCGACCGCGCTATGTCGTCCCCATCGGCGCGTGCCTCCTGCTGCTTTTCATGGCCGTCATGCCGACGATGTTCCTCGACCCGCTGAAGAGGCGTATCTTCCACATCGTGCCCGGGCCCACGGCGCGACGATAACGCTCACAGGGCATCAGCTCGGGGAAGGTAGATCCTGAATTGCGTCCCCGCTTCGGGCCGACTGTCCACCTCGATACTGCCGCCGTGCTGATCCACGATGCCATAGACGGTGGAAAGCCCCAGCCCAGTGCCTTTGCCCTGCTCCTTGGTCGTGAAAAATGGATCGAAGAGCTTCGCCATTGTTTCCTGGTCCATGCCTGCCCCGGTATCGCTGACGGTCAGCAGGACGCAGCGGCCGGGAGGAACGATGATCTGGCCCTGCAGGAATGGCGGTTCCATGCGCACCTCGGATGTTGCGATCGTCAACCGCCCCTCGCCGGGGATTGCGTCCTGCGCATTCAGCCCGAGATTCAGGAGAACCTCCTCTATGCGCCCGGGGTCGGCCATGATGGGACACGGGGAAACGGAAAGGTGGTAGTCGATGGCGATGTTCTCCCGCAATGATCGGCGCAGCATTCCCGTGCAATCCCTGAGGACGTCATTCAGGTCCAACGGCTGAAGCTCGATCACCTGCCTTCGACCCATGGTAAGGAGCTGGTTGATCAGGTCCTGCGAGCGGTTTCCCGCCTTGAAGATCTCATTGATGCAAAGGGCGGAATCCGATCCCGCAGGCGACACGTCGCGGAGCAGCTCCGCGTTGCCAAGGATGACAGCGAGCAGGTTGTTGAAATTATGGGCGACTCCACCGGCAAGGATGCAGAGGCTTTCCAGCTTCTTCGCGGAGGCGATGCGGCGCTCCAGAACGAGCTTTTCAGCCTCCAGCTTTTTGCGTTCGGTGACATCGACGACGGATCCCTCGAGAATTCCCTGCTCTGCTTCGAGCCTCAGGGAGGCAAGGCAGCGGTGCTCCCGTCCATGGACATCAACCAGCCCGCACTCGTAGTTCGTGACACGGCCGTCATGGTTCAGGATCCGGACCATATCGGCGCGCTCATGCGGGTCCGCCCAGTGGATGGCGGAGGAGACCCCGATCATCTCGCTGCGCACCCCACCGAAGATGTCGGAAAACTTGCGGTTGAAATCGAGGAGCTCGGAGCCGTCAAGCCGCGATCTGAACATTCCGATTTCGGCGTTGTCGAAAAGCTCACGGAACTTTTTCTCGCTTCGCCGCAGCGATTCCTCGGTGAGCTTCAGCTCGGTGCGGGAATGGAACTCCCTCCGAACGGACTTCTCCTGGTACAGGGCAGCCACTCCGAGGACGATCGCAATCGCACAGGGATTGGCGATAAGCCATGCCTTTTCTATCTGCGGCAGAAACCTTCCGACCGTCAGGATGTACACGCTCATGGCGGCAAGAGGGAGAGCGAGAATCACCAGGAGATGCTTGCGGGCCCCTCCTGCGAACACGAAAACGGTAAAGACGCATACGAGAAGGGAGGAAATAAGGGCCGTCCGTCCGAACGGGGGGAAACCGGGCCGGGTCGCCAAAGCGGCCGTGATTCCGCACATCATGGCCATGACGCCGACCATCTGCACGATGTGCGCGGCAATCGTGAGGCGTCGGTACGCTGTAGAGAAGATAAGCGCGAAGAGGAGAAAGAGGAGAGAGGGGACGATGGCCACCAGTCTCCAGGCCAGAATGCCGGAGAGCAATGGCAGTTTGTGATCGACGTACACGAAGGCACAAACCACGAATATGACGAGCACGCTCATCAACAATCCGGTATTCCGTGTCTTGAGGGATTGCTCGAAAAAGTACGCATCCTTTTCCATGGTGAAAAATTGTACCATTGAAACCCCGCGGCCTCTACAGTGGACCCCGGACGGCCCGTTTGACGGCGGGCGCATCCTGATTTATCTTTCACTCAAAACATGAGATACGACAAGTTGACGCAGAAGTCGCAGGAAGCACTGCAGGAAGCGGATTCCCTCGCGCACGGGTTCAATCACTCCACCATTGACGTGGAGCACCTCCTCCTGGCCCTCCTGGAGCAGAAGGACGGCGTCGTGCCGCCGCTGCTGGAGCGTATCGGTGCCGCCCCCGGGGAGCTCGCGAACGCGGTGCGCGCCGTCCTGGCCCGCAAACCCAAGGTCCACGGCGACGCGGCCCAGACCACCATGACCGCCCAGCTGTCGAAGGTGCTGAACAAGGCCGAGCAGGAGGCCGACGGGCTGAAGGACGAGTTTACCAGCACCGAGCACCTTCTCCTTGCCATGCTGGAGACCGAGGGGGAAGCGCGGGAGCTGCTGAAGGCCCGCGGGGTAACGCGCGACGGGACGATGGAGGCGCTGCGCGCCCTCCGCGGCAACCAGCGCGTGACCGATCAGAACCCCGAGGCGCGCTACCAGTCCCTGGAGAAATACACCCGCGACCTTACCGAGCTTGCCCGCAAGGAGAAGCTGGACCCGGTCATCGGGAGAGACGAGGAGATCCGGCGGGTGATGCAGGTCCTCGCGCGGCGCACGAAGAACAACCCCGTGCTCATCGGCGAGCCTGGCGTCGGCAAGACGGCAATCGTTGAAGGGCTGGCGCGCAGGATCGTTTCCGGCGACGTACCCGATTCGCTGAAGAACAAGCGGCTTCTCGCCATGGACCTCGGCAGTCTGGTGGCAGGCACCAAGTTCCGCGGCGAGTTCGAGGAGCGGCTGAAAGCGGTGATCAAGGAGATCATCCAGAGCGAGGGCCAGGTCATCCTCTTCATCGACGAGCTGCACACCCTCGTCGGCGCAGGAGCCGCCGAGGGCTCGATGGACGCCTCAAACCTGTTGAAGCCCGCCCTTGCCCGCGGGGAGCTGCGGGCAATCGGTGCCACCACGCTTGACGAGTACCGCAAGCGCATCGAGAAGGACCCGGCCCTGGAGAGGCGATTCCAGCCCATCTACACGAAGGCGCCCTCGGTGGAAGACACCATCGCAATCCTGCGCGGCCTCAAGGAGCGCTACGAAGTGCACCACGGGGTGCGCATCAGGGACGATGCCATCATCGCGGCGGCGGTGCTCTCCGACCGCTACATCACCTCGCGCTTCCTCCCCGACAAGGCCATCGATCTCATCGATGAAGCGGCCAGCAGGCTGAAGATGGAAATCGAAAGCCAGCCCACGGAGCTGGACCGCGCCGAGAGGAAGATCCTTCAGCTCACCATCGAAAAACAGGCCCTGTCGAAGGAAACCGACCCGGCCTCCCGCGAGCGGCTTGCCGTGCTGAACAAGGAGCTTGCAAAGCTGAGCGGGCTCCGCGACAGCATGAAGCTGCAGTGGCAGAACGAGAAGACCATCATCGAGGGAATCAGGAAGCTGAAGGCCTCCCTGGAGGAGCTCTCCATGGAGGAGGCCCGCTACGAGCGGGACGGCAACCTGAACAAGGCGGCCGAGATCAAGCACGGCCGGATTCCCGAGATCCAGAGGCAGCTCGACGCGAAGAGCAAGGAGCTGGAGAATCTCCACGGTGAGACGCGCCTTCTGCGGGAGGAGGTCTCCGAGGAGGACATTGCCCGCATCGTTTCCAACTGGACGGGAATCCCCGTTGCCAAAATGCTCGCCTCCGACAAGGCGAAGCTCCTGAAGCTGGAAGAGATCCTTGCCCGCCGGGTGGTGGGACAGCACGAGGCCATCGTCGCGGTGGCGGATGCCATCCGCCGCAACAAGTCGGGCCTCTCCGACATCTCCCGCCCCATGGGCACCTTCCTGTTCCTGGGCCCCACCGGCGTGGGAAAGACAGAGCTTGCGAAAACGCTCGCCGATTTCCTCTTCAGCGACGAGAAGGCGGTCACCCGCATCGACATGAGCGAGTACATGGAAAAGCACACCGTGTCCCGTCTCATCGGCGCGCCTCCCGGGTACGTTGGCTACGAGGAGGGCGGCCAGCTCACGGAGGCGGTCAGGCGCAGGCCCTACTCGGTGATCCTCTTCGACGAGATCGAAAAGGCGCACCCCGACGTATTCAACACGCTGCTGCAGCTCCTCGACGAAGGGCGCCTTACCGACGGCCAGGGAAGGGTCGTGGATTTCAGGAACAGCCTCATCATCATGACGAGCAACATCGGCGGGGACCTCATCCAGGGCGCCGCGAAAATGGATGACGTGAAGGAGGCGATCTCGGAGCTGCTGAAAAGGACGTTCAAGCCCGAGTTCCTCAACCGCATCGATGAGACGATCTTCTTCAACCGGCTGGGAAAGCCGGAGATCCTGAAGATCG
>JBEKVA010000059.1:0-14832 GCA_049514475.1 Spirochaetia bacterium | reverse complement strand
AAAACTGCCTAAATTGCCTATGGGCTACTGTGGCTACACGTCCTGAATGCCGCATTCATTCTTGCAAAACTTTTGTTTTCTGTCAATGTTATTTTGCAAAAAGTGGCGCATAGATGACTTTCTTTTTCGAAGATGCGGCGGCAAACAAGAGAAGGAGGGCGCACTATTCCTATATGCGAGGGGAAAAGGACATAAGGTGGTGCGTCTCTTTATGACTTATAATTTACAAAAAATCCGGGTTTTGTCTTGTAATAATCTGAAACTGCTTTCGGCTGGCGCTCCGGGAAAGGGCAAGTACGCTATGTGAAAAGTTTCAATCTGGAGAGCGCGGCACGGAACTCGCAAAAGGTAGAGAAATTTTTCTTTCTTTCACTAACTCTTGGCGCAGTTCCCATCTGGGGGCGAGGTTGGCTTAGGCGCGTCCAACGTGGACTTTCAGCATCCTCAGTCCAAGTCAGCCTCGTTCCCCCAATACATCCACCCCTTGCGCTTCGGATTCGGCTTGCGCGCAAAGAGTTCCAAGTATGGCTGCCCTGGCCAGAGCTTCTCTACGATCTCATGAAAGATCGGAGGTTTTTCCGAATGCAGTCTCGTTTTCGGTACTGACTGGATACTATCAATAGATTGGATCAACTTCTTGTCAGGTGTTGTCGGTGTGCCTGACCCACGCTTTCCGATCAGAACCAACTCATGAACGACGTTGCAATAGGGACCGATGTCCCGTCCGCCTTTGAGCCACACAAAATTCGTAACGTACTCGAACCCCCAGGCAGCGAGCACCTGCAATCCTTCTGGAAGTTTGCAGGGTGGCACCCACAGGAAAAGCGTACAGTCCTTGGCCGCAACGGCGCGTACTTTATCACCCAGGGCGCAGATTTCCTCCGCAGACATGGTAGAATAATGAGCTTCAGGAGGGTTGATCCTCTCTGGGGTATGCAGGTATCGCCAAGGTGGGTCAGCGATCATCACTCGATACTTGCCTTCCGGAGGGCGCGGAGCGGGGGGCCTTTCGACAACAGCAAGTCGCAGGAGCCCCGCCTCAGTTGCTTCGCGGAAGTTTCTGTCGCATTCATCAAAGTAGCGCTCGCGCTTGTCCTTCGGAATGCTGTGCTTCTGATCCAATATTTGCGAATCGCGCTTTTTGAGTCCGAGGTCTAGCAAAGTCGCCTTGTGGATTGAGCCGCCACGGGTGATGAGTCTTTGCTTGATTTCATAGCGCCGCTCATCAATCCTGTAGATGTACCGAGCAATAGCGTTCTTTACTCTGATTGCGCCGCCACGAAGCTCGGTGTAGCGCTGCAAGACCGATAACTGATCACGATAGTCGTTCAGTGTCGGGAAATCTTGAGCCTTCTCGATTGCAGATTCGATTGCGTCCCAATCAAGTTCACCCGTGCGGGTGAAGGTAATCAGCTTGCGTCGTCCTTCCGACTCAGGGTGATCCCGCCTTGTTAAGCCGTTCTCTTCGGGCGTGGCCCTTCGTTCCAGGTCATCAACAGAACTCATTCAAATACCTCTCCTTCCACGGAGCATCGGTTCTTTCGCATCCGATTCCGGTCTCCTTTTCTTGACCCCCAAAGTCACACAAGGTGACTTTGACTCCGCATCCCGCTCGGTAAGCGCGTCGCCAACTCGATATCAATTGAGCGCTTCGCAAGCTCTGCGTATCGGGGGTTGATCTCTATCCCAACAAAGTCGCACCCAAGCTCTACGGCTGCCACGCCGCTCGTTCCGCTGCCACAGAACGGGTCGAGCAGACAGCCTCCCTGCGGACATGTCGCCGTGAGCGCACGCCGAGGAATCTCGATTGGGAATGGCTCGGTGTGCTCGTTCTCACCGTGGCAGGCGGTCGGAATCGTCCACACGTCGATCATCGCCCGGCCGCCCTCGATGGACTCCAGATACTCATGCGCAGATTTCTTCCCGTAATGAAACCTGCCCGCCCAGCCATCCCCGATTTTTGATTTTCCTGTGTACTTGCTCTGTCGGCGTCTTTCTCTTTGGAGAGTTTCATCGACAGGATCGGTACGCCGTTCCTCTTTGGGCAGGCTCCAATAGTAGGCACCTGTCTTCACGAACCAAAAAACGTACTCGAATGTCATGGGGAAATTTCGCACCCTTCCCGCAGGGTTGTAATTCGGTTTGGCCCAAATGATAGTCTTGTGCAAAATCCAGCCCTGCTCTCGCATGAGAAGAGCAAAGCGGGCGGGGATTTGCTGTTCCTCCCCGGCGACGATCCGCTCACCGAGGTTTACCCAGAGAGAGCCACTGTCTTTGCTGAGGCGGCGCACTTCGTCAAACACCGAAATAAGGTCTTGAAGGTACTCCTCGACCGTATCCTCTTGCCCGATTTCACCTCCAACGAGTGACGGGCGAAGCCTCCAATAGGGTGGACTCGTGACGGTGACATCCAGGAAGTTTTCTTGTTCGACGGACTTCAACACGCTAAGGGCATCGCCGTTGACGATGAGGGCCTTAGGACTCTCAGGTTCGCCTCGGGGCACCGACTCCCGCTTGCAGCGGCCCTTGAGCGCGGCGTTGAAGACATCCACAGCGGAGGTGCGTTGGGTTCGCTCTTGCACTCTGTAGGTGCTCTTCATGCCCTCTTCCTGCGAACCTTCGGCTTCTTCTTGCATTCCTCAGGCTTTCCTGTGGCCCTATACGGGTTGCTCGCGAGGACAAGAGTGTAGGCCAGGGCCTGCACGGCCTGCTCTTGGGGAGTCAAATCCCTGACTTCGTCTCTCACCTTCATCTTTCCTACGCTCCTCTCTTTCCCTCCGCTGGGGTACTTCTTTCCTTTTCCACCGGTTCAGCTACAGTCGTACCCTCTTCACGGGGAGCCTGCTGATCAGCATTTCCACTCCGCGCACTCATGGTGCTCTTAAGCCTGAGCCATGCGTCTCCGATAGCCATAAGCTGCTCGGGTTGGATCATGTTCCAAGGGAAACCTTCAAGGCGGGCGCTCAAATCAAGCATCATCACGATGCACTCTTGCGCCTCTGTCTGTGCGGCCAACCGCCTGTCGGTAGCTACAAGGGCTTCGTGCCTGTTCCGGCCGATGCTTCTTCGAAACCCTGCCGGAGGCCGAGCACGGATCACACGAAGCAGTTTCGAGAGTGAGGGAAAATGCTCGCGCTTTCGCGCATCCGCCAGAACGGTGTCAATGAATTGAGGATTTCTGGCGATCAGGATTGCCTGCTCCAGCTTCCAGCGAGACAGTTTCGATCCTCGGGCCGTCTTCGCAACGCTGCTAAAAAGGGTGTTGCTGTCGCCAACACCCTTTTTCCCCCGGCCCCCCATCTTCCCTGCTTCGGCCGGACTGGCGCTTTTCTCTTCAGCAAGCTCTCCGCACCTCTGCCACGCCCGAAAGTACAGCTCGATGATTCGCAGACACTCCTTATAGCTGGCGTCAATCTGATCAGCGCTTGCGCTGAAGTTTTTATCTCTTTCGAAGCGCTTCTTTGCGAACGTCACCGCTGTGTCGCCGAGAAAGATAAGCGAACCCATGAGCTTGGTGGGAAGCCGGTCCTTCATGGCAAGTTCAAAGAGAGAGATGGGTTCTTTCGGTGAAACCGGCCCGATGGAAACTGGTGCGATCCTCCTACTTGGTACATCACTCATTCGACTTCTCCTTTGGCGGAGTCTTGTCTGCCCCGTACTTCGTCCGCTGCAACAGGGCCGTGGGCTGACTTCAGCGATCGCCGTTGCAGGTTTACGTTTGTGCCTGTTCACAAAAGGCACGAAGCGACGTTTTCACGTCGTCGCTCATGTTGAGATTAACCATGCATGGAGAGACGAGCCTAATTTTCGCGGATTCGACTTATGGCAGAAACGTAGTCAGATTTCTTTGTTTTTCTTGAGGGTTTTTTGCCTTCTTAGGTACGTTTGAATGGCGTCTGCGATCAGGCGGGTACGAGCACTATCAGTTTCCGGCAAGATTTTTGGTTTGACCACGGCCGGTATGAGTGCCTCAACCTGAGCAAGTGCCGCTCGGATGAAATAGAGCGGAACGCCATAGTAATACTTGTGCACGGTGTTGTATGAGACCTTCTTCTTGCCGCCAGACCTGCGATAGACGGCGTACAGATTCTGGGCAAAATTTTTGAACAGCCAGAGGCGCGGGCGTCCCGGCTTGCGACGGCGTGTAGCGCTCAGCTTCGCCGCATCGGCAATCTCGCCAACAACCGAAATCGCACCCTTCAACCTATCCAGCCAGTCTCTGGGAGGCCACTCGCCGAAGACCCAAAGGGCGTCTTTATGGACAAGGGCCAGCAAGTTTTCAAGACTTTGTTTCGCGGCTACTGCTTCTTCCGCGATCTGTAACCCTTTGCGTTTGCTTTTCTTTGCTAAGAGATCAGGCTTGATTCGAAGAAGCTTTGCCCGCCAGATTAGGAAGGCACAGTGACCACGGATCATGGTCCGTGCGGCTTTGTTGAATGATAGTTCCGCTCCGTCTTCTAGCAACTGAAAGTTAAGGTCTAGTTGCTGTGCAATCTTTTCGAGATTCGGTTCACCATTCATGTTAACCTTCTTGCATCGGCGATATAATAGAGGTGCCCGGCTGTTAGGCTTGCTTTTGCCTCAATTCCTTTGCTCTCTTTTTCATCCAGATTAAAGTCCTAACAACCTTGTTCTGCTCAAACAACCACTCCGGTGGTTGCTTTATGTCTATCGTGTACTCCATGTCATTGATCCATACAAGATGCAGCTTTCCGTCTACAAGCGTTGCAGTCCTCAGGAGACTCTTATATATCAAACGCCGCTCATTTTGACTTGCCTTGTCGAATTGCTCAAGCGCTCCGTTGATCAGTTGGTAGCCATCCTCAATCCGCTTTGCCTCCGCCTCGTAAGACTTGTTCGTTTCCGCAATTGTCGTTTTGATTCTTGCCTCGTCAGCGCGGAGTTTTTCAACACGCTCTCCAATCCATTCTGCCGGAATTTTGCCTTGCTCAATCGAGTCAAGCAACCGCTTCTTTGCCGTCTCGACTTCCTCAAGCCTTGCCCGAGCCGCCGCACTTACTTCGTTCTTGGTAGCGTGTCTAGCCTTTAGCTCCGCCAGCTTCTGCTCCTTCCATTTTTTCACGCTCTCCGGGTCAGAGAAAGCGGCGGTATACAGAGCCCGCATGATCGGCGCAAGGACGTTTTTGTAGACGGTTTTCGTCTTGTTGGTGCAAACCTGATTCGGTAGACCAAACTTGTGGTAGTAAATGTCTCTGACGTAGTCGCTCACCTTGTTTGGGTCAACACGGGATTTGTACTTGCGATGTTGGTTGCGGTACTTGTAGGTCTGATTGCAGATCGGACAGCGGATCACACCTGACAACTCGTCGCTCGCCTTGCGGACCCGGACCGTAGATTGTGCCGCTTTGTAGTTACGGACAAGTGTCTGCGCCCGGTCCCAAACCTCCCGATCAATGATTGGCTCGTACTTTTGGCTCTTGATCAGCACGCGATCCGAGTTGTGCGTTAGTCCAACATACTCTGGGCGACCAAGAATCCACCAAAGTTCCTTTTCGCTCCAGGTTGTCCGTCCGGCAACGGACAGTCCATAGGCGTTGAGATTCTGCTTGATCGCTGTAATCTTGACTCCCGCAACCCACTGCTCAAAGACCATTCTGACGATCTTAGATTTCTCTGGGTCGGGAATCCAAACCCTTTTTCCTGCTTCCCAACGATATGTATAACCAAGCATTCGGCTTTTAACCCCTCTCCCGCTGTCAAAAGCTACCTTGCGTCCTCGTGCCATTCGCTCCGCGATCCTGCCCCGCTCGTACTCTGACACGGCGCTCTGGACATTATACATGAAGCTTGACGACAGATCGGAAAGGTCTACCTCAACATCGTCGATGAACAGCCGACACTTGTAGGCCAGAAAGTGCCGCCTGATGGCTGCCGAATCCTCGACGCTACGGCTTATCCGTGACGGCTCTTTCGCCCATACGGCACCTATCAGCCCTTTCTCGATGTCTGCCCACAGCCGTCCGAACTCTGGACGAGAGACAAGCGAGGCACCGCTCTTAGCTTCCTCGTAGACAACCGCTTGCCAACCTTGCTTTTCAGCGAACTGCTTGCCGCCTTCTCGCTGTGCAATCGGCGAGTTGTGGAGCGTTTGCCGTTCCTCGCTGACTCGGACATACACCGCTACATTCACAGGGGAAATCTATCGGATTTGGTACACCTTTTCAAGATCGTGTTTTTCCGGAGCCGGGGGGACCGAAGAGCAACATGTGGTGTCGTCCCGCGGCTGCAATTTCCAGCGCCCGTTTCAGCGTGTCGTGACCGCGGATGTCGGAAAGGTCGGGCTCTTCCCCAGCAGGCCCGCACTCCGGCCCATGGGGTTCATCCTCCTCTCCCGTGGTCTCAGCAGGGCCATGTGATAGTGCCACGGCCGCTTCCCTGAGCGAGCCAATGCCTGCAAGGGTGCCCTGGCACAGGGCACGCGCTTCACGAAGGTTTTCACGGGGCACGAGGAAGTTTGAGATCCCCGCACGCAGCCCGGTGCCCACCGCGGAAAGCACCCCGTTGACGGGACGGACGCCGCCGCTCAGGTTCAGCTCTCCGACGACCATGGTCTGCCCCATCCCGTCCGGGGAGATCTGTCCCGAGGCGGCGAGAATGCCAAGGGCAATGGGCAGATCGTATGATGCCCCTTCCTTGCGCACGCCGGCCGGGGCCAGGGAGATCAATATCCTGTCAGCGGGAAAAATGTACCCGCTGTTGCGGATGGCGACCCTGACGCGATCCTTCGATTCCCGCACCGCCCCGTCAGGGAGACCGACGATGTCGACGCCGGGCAGGCCGCGCCGTATATCGACCTCCACCGCGATGAGCTCCCCTTCCATGCCGAGGGGCGCATGACTGCAGATGACGGCGAGCATCACGCCTCCCGTCATTGATACGGGAGCCCTGTCAGCCCTGCTTCAAGCCCTTCTCGATTGCCCCTTCCACCAGCGAGTGGCAGATTTCGTTCATTTCATTGCCCGCGTGCCCCATGACCCACACCCATGTGATGGGAATGCCGCGGGAGAGATCCCACACGGCGGACCACAGGTCGGTGTTCTTCACCGGCTTCTTGGCGGTGGTCTTCCAGCCATTGCGCGACCACGCATGGATCCATTCAGTGATGCCCTTCTGCACGTACTGGGAGTCGGTGCTGAGCACGATCGGCGTGTCCTTCCCCGCGGGGATTTTCGCCAGGGCTGCCAGCGCCTCCCGCACGGCGGTCAGCTCCATGCGGTTGTTGGTCGTCTGGCTTTCGTAGCCTGCCCGCTCTGTTGCACCCTGCGCCGTGCGGACGACGAATGCCCAGGCGCCGGGCCCCGGATTGCCGTGACACCCACCGTCGGTCCATATCTCGATCTTTTCGCTCACGTCCTCTCCTTCTCTGGTGCTGCATGCCTGTCAGTACCGCGGGGAAAGGTGAGCCGTGCCACGGTGCCCCCCGAGTCTCCCGGCGTCACGCACAGCATGCCATCGTTGCTCTCCACCATCATGCGGGCAAAGTACAGACCCAGCCCCTGGTGCCCGGGCCGCGTCGTGAAGAATGGCTCGAAGAGATGCCTCCGTGCGCGGTTCTCCACGCCCTGCCCATCATCTACGATCTCGATGAACACGTGCGTCGCATCCCCTCCCATGCGAATGAGGATTCGCCCCTGCTTTCCTTCCAGCGCCTCGACCGAGTTCTCCAGGACCGCGACCAGGGCAGAGCGTATCTCCTCGAAGGAGCACGATATCTTCTCCTCGCTTTGCCCCTGCAGCTCGAAGCAGGCCGCCGGGAAACGGGCCTTTGCCTTTTCCATGGCGCCGGTCGCAAGGACTTCCGGCTTGAACGACCCGTGGATCTCCGTGTGACGGGCAGATCCTGCCGAAAGGGCCTGGAGCAGGCCGGTTGCGGCGGCAGCCGCCTCCTGGCCTTCACCGGCGTCAGCGTGCGACAGTGCGAGGCTCATCCGCCTGGCGTGCGGCTGCAGGACACGCACGAGGCCCTGGATGAAGGCTCTCTGCTCGGCGATTGCCGCCCTGGGCGACGTTGGGGTCACCTCTGTCGAGCGGCGGAGCTTTCTGGCCAGCAGCGCATCCAGCGTACCACGGAGAAGGGCGAGGGCAAGCACGAGAATGGCGGCAGAGAAAAGCTCGGGCAGAGGAGAGGCCATGCGGTAGCCGGATTCAATGAATGCTTTCAGAGGAACGTAGGCAACAAGGAAGAAAGCGACCATCAGAAGGAAAAGACCGCCATACAGCGCGTAGCGGGCCATGAAGAACCGGAAATCGAAAAGGCTCTTCCGCGAAAGGCTGATCAGCAGGAAGAGGGGCAGGAGAGAGAGAAAAAACTGGGCCAGCGTGCCCAGCCCGACCTGCAGGGAAGGGCCGCCGAGGATGAGGGGAAGCTGGTCGAAAAAAAAGTACGGGGGGAGCGCCACGAGGGCCCCGGCGATCAGCCACTGGAGCATGCTCTTCTCCCGCGTCAGCCGGGCGTGCTTCCAGGCGGTTGCCAGGAGTGCCACAAGAACGGCATAAGCGATCCCGTCGGAGATGTTCCCGATCTGGCCGACGAGCTTGTAGTGCCCAAGGATCTGCTCGAGACCGCCGTCCGCCCAGCGGAGGTACAGGGTTACCCTGAACAGGCAGAAGACCGCGTACAGCAGCACGACGCCGGCCACCAGCAGCACGCGCGTCAGGCGGCGGCCCCGCGGCCGCGGGAAGAAAAGCGCGAATACCACGAGCAGCCACGAGCTCACGTTCCCCGCGTTGAAGAGGGCGTTGGTAAGGGCGCCTTCATAGGCAAAGGGCTTTGCGCAGGTGAAAACGAGGGAAAGAAGCGCGCAGAGCATGAGAGGCAGGGTTGCCGGCTCTTGTGGCAGCCTTGCGGCGAGCAGAAGCGCCGTGGCAACGAGCACCGCGCAGAAGAGAAGGACGAAAATCCACTCGGGCCGCGATGGCAGAAACGCAGGCTTCACATCGACCCGGAGCGGCGGCCCTCCCTCGCGTGAGACCATGACGGGGAAGGGAACAAACTCCCTTATGGCAGACGCGGCTTGCAGGACATCCCAGCTGCTCCTCACCTCCGCGCCGTTGATGGAAAGTATCCTGTCCTTCAGCGGGAGCAGCCCGCTCGCCATGGCGGGGGAGAAAGGGGCGGTCGGAAAAAAGAAGACCTCCCCGTTGCTCACGATCACCTCGGGATAATACCCCACGAGGCCCGGGTCCGGCCGGCCGAGAGAACGGACGAAGTAGACTCCCCCCACGGCTGTCAGCAGGGCGCACAAGAGGAGGAGCGTGACCCGCCGGCGGCTCTCAGACGGGAATGCTCTCAGCTCTGGCATGGGACGATGAGGTCCTGATCTCCATTCGCCGAACGGGGCCGCGGCAGCCGCAGGATCCGCCTGCCTTCGAAGGTTCCCTCCGCGACGCAGTGCTCGCGCAGTGGCGCCGGGGCCAGCGCGGCGGCATCCTCCGTCATGACGAAGCGCCCGGGACGCGTGAAGCGTCTTCCGAGGTGGAAGATGGAATTGATGGCATCAGAGACGATGCCCCCCGTGTCATTCTCGTGATAGACGGTGGTGCCCACCGTCAGGGCCATGCGGAAAGAAAGGGGACCGGGAAGAAGGGACACCTCGGCATCGTAGAATATCTGGCTCAGCAGGATGCGCAGGCCGCAGAGCACCGCGGGACAGGCGGCGTCCCTGAGCGGGAACAGCGCGAGCCCCCCGAACCGCGACCACATCCAGAGCCTGCCGCCGTGCTGCGTGACGATTCCCTCGACGTAGCCGCGGAAGGTCTCCATTGCGTTGGCAAGATTGTCAGGCTCGTGGCGCTTTTTCAGTTCCTCCGCGTCATCGGCTTCCACGAAGAGGAACGCGAAGCGGTACTCCCTCCCCGCCACGATGCCTGCCCAGCTTTCCACCGACGACCACGTAGTGAGACCTTCAGATCGGTCCCCCTCTCCCCCGTCGGCCGCATCATGCGCCGGCGCGTAATCGGCGACAACCGACAGACGGCCCGCGGTGAGCGCGGCAGGGGCGATCTTCCTGCCTATGTAGTCGACGGCCCCCGCGTGAAAGAGAGCGGCGACGTCCTTCACCGCGCCGGCCGAATCTATGACGCCGAAGCGGAGCCGAGGAAAATCTGAAATCGCTGAAAGCGCACGGGCCCGTTCACGCTCGTTGAGCCCTCCCACGTCGATGTAGACGAACGCATCAGGGGCCGCATCCTGCAGCGAGGACCGCAGCTCCGACAGGGGCAGGACCTCGTACTGAACGGTCTTTCTGCTGCGCAGGGAGCGCAGGCGGCGCCGGGAGGCGGGGGAGGAGGCGAAGAGGAGAACCTTCATTTCTTCTCCCACCCCAGCCCGTAGCGATAGACGCTGCCGCTGTCAGGCCCGGGCACGGGAACGAAGTGGGGGGAAAGCTTGCTGCCCAGGTCCGTGTAAACCCCCGGCGACACGGTGAGACAGCCGGGATGCGTATAGAGGGACTCCAGCAGCTCCGCCCTGCGGATGGTGTCCCCCGCCGACTCCTTTACCGACGGAAGAAATCGGCAGGGGCCGGCATGCACGGCAAGGCGTACGAGGACCGGTTCGGGGAGTCCTTTCCCGAGGAGGTTGTAGAGAAACAGCTCGTGGAGGATTTCCATGCCGCAGAGGGTGGCCTGGATGGTCTTGTCAATGAAATAGAAGGCGGCCAGCCCTCCATCTCCTTCCCAGCCCCAGATCCTGCCTTCCCGTTTTTCCACCAGGCGCGTGACCAGGTCTTTCACGCTCCCGTACACCGTCTTGATGCGGTTTCGCGGATAGCGGCGCACCAGGCGCGAGTTGCCGGCGATGTCGACGCGAAGAAGGGCGAACTCGTAGGTCTTGCCGATCTCCAGCGTCCCCCACCCCATGGTCCGGGTCAGCTCCACCGCCTCGAGGAAGACCCCTTTCTCCCGACTGTACCTGTAGCCCTGGCCTTCCACCTCGGCGATGATGCGGGGGAGAAGCGGAATGCGCACTTCCCTGCCCATGTTCCCATTTGAGGCCATGTTGATGAGGGATTCGACAAGCCGTATGAAGATCCCCTCGCGGGTGAAATCCTTCAGGATGTGACGCGCCGCATCGGCGCGGGGCATGGGGATGTTGGCGGGGAACCCCGAGCGTTCGTAGATGTCGTAGTCGCGGATGATCGTCCTGGCCAGGCGCTGCATGAGGTCGACCGGCATCGACTGGGACAGTGCGCTCGTAAAAAGCGTGGCCAGTCGTGCCTGGACTTTCACCGCGTGCCGGCCTCCCGCCATGAGGTTTGGAAACGACGTTGCCGTGCAATTCCAAGACACGATGCCGTCGCCATTTCATTGAGTGTACTTTGGGAGGGCGCCCCGGTCAAGCAGACGGCCGCCGGACGAGTGTCGGATGCGGAGGAGCGGGAATAGCGGCGAGGGGACTCGAACCCTTGACACTGCGGATATGAGCCGCATGCTCTACCATCTGAGCTACGCCGCTGTTTTTCTTTCAGGGGGACTATAGCCACGGGCCCCCGTTCTGTCAACACTGTTCACCGACGCCGATGGCCTCCCCGTCCACCCGCCGCTGGGGCAGCGCCATCGTGAAGCGGCACCCGCCGCCGGGCAGATTCTCCGCCCGCAGCTTTCCGCCGGAACGCTCGATGATCGCATAGCTCACCGAGAGCCCCAGCCCGATATTCGCGCCCCCAGCCTTCTTCGTCGTGTAGAAGGGCAGAAAGACGTCGTCGAGGTTTGCCGCGGAGATGCCGGGACCTTCGTCTTCCACGATCACCACGGCGCTGGCGGCGGCGTCAGTGGTCGAGGTGCCGGTGGTGACGGTGATGCGCCCGCCGCGGGGCATTGCCTCGAAGCTGTTCTTCATGAGATTGAGGATGACCTGCTTCACTTCCTGCGCCTTCGCGAAGGCCGGCACATCCGGCCCGCCCGGCACGAATGTGATCTCGATGTTCCGCGACCGCGCGCTCTGCACGAGGAGCTCCAGGATCTTCCCCACGACCACGTTGAGGTTGATCTCCTCGCTCCCGCCGCGGCTTCCGTCGGCCAGGTTGACCAGGTTGCTCACGATGGAGGCAATGTAGGAGATCTCCTCGGAGAGCTTGTTCACCGCGGAGCGCGTGTCCTCTCCGCGCACGCGCTTGCGCAGCACCGAGATGTAATTGTAGATGATCTCCAGCGGATTGTTGATCTCGTGCGCGACACCCGCCGCCAGCAGGCCCACGGAGGCCAGTTTCTCCGTCAGGATGACCTTCTTCTGCAGCTTGTCGTACTGGGTGATGTCCTCGATGACCAGTATTGTCCCGATGTGCGCTCCCTCGTCGTAGACGGGCAGCGTCTTGATGTTGTTCAGCGTCACGCGCTGGTCCACCCGCAGGCTCACGTTGAAGAACTCCCTGTCCTCCTCGCTGCCCAGCGCCGCCTGGAGGCTGCCCGCCTCCTCCGCGCCCAGGCTGGAGAGCAGGTCCATGACCGGCCTGTCGCGAAAATCATCGCCGTCCAGGGAAAAGGCCGCCTTGCAGTACTCGTTGGCCAGCTTGACCCGGTGCTCGGCGTCGGTGACCATGAGGCTGATCGGCAGGTGCTGCAGAATGGCTTCGTTGTACCGCAGGAAACGGGTGAACTCCGCCCGCGGGGACCGTGCATCGCTCTCCGCGGAGAAATGGGTATAGGCCATCCGCACGAGGTTCAGCTTGTCGATGTCATCGGTCCTGCCGGTGAAGATGAGCTGGCCGTCCCTGATGATGCTGACCTTGTGGGCGAAGGTGTACACGTCGTCGATGCGATGGGTGATGAAGAGCACCGCCAGTCCCGCGCGGACGCGCTCCAGCAGGATGGGCACGATCCTGGCCAGCGCGGGCGGGGTGAGCTTTTCCAGCGCCTCATCGAGGATCAGCAGGCGCGGGCTCGTAGTGAGCTGCTTCAGGATGTCGACGACCGCCCGGTCGGAAAGGCTCAGGGAGCGCAGCTTGGCGACGGGTGAGATGGTGAACGAGTACTTTTCGAAGAGCTCTTCGGTGGCCCGGTTGACCTTTCGCAGTGAGTTCCAGGAAAAGCTGTTGACGCTGCGGTCGTGGGAAAAGAGGTTCTCCGCCACCGTGAAGTTGTCGTTCAGCAATAGCTGCTGGTACACCATCTTGATGCCCAGGCGGTGGGTGAGCTGAACATTCATCGCCTGGTAGCGCCTGCCGCCAAAGACGATGGCGCCGGACTTCGGCCGCAGCATCCCGCTCACGATCATGGCGAGGGTGGTCTTGCCGGCGCCGTGCTGGCCCACCAGTGCGTGAATCTCCCCGCGATGGAGGGCAAGACTGACGTCGCGGACCGCCGCGAGGCTCCCGTAGTCCCGCGACACCCCCTCCAGCGCCAGCGTCAGCTCAGGGGCGGCCGGAGCCTGCGGTGATTCCATATTTTGCTATCTTGTTGTAGAGGGTCTTGCGGCTCATCGACAGCCGCTGTGCGGCGGCCATCTTGTTGAAGTTGGACTGCTGGAGCATCCGGACGATGAGGGCCTTCTCCGCCTGTTCGCGGACGTTCAGAGACCCGACGCTGCCCTCGGCGTGCCGGCCATCGAACGCCGGAGGGAGGTCCTCGGTGCCAATCTGCGGTCCCGAGGAAATTGCGCACGCATAGTTGACGGTGTTTTTCAGCTCCCGCACGTTCCCCGGCCACGCCGAGGCCAGGAACCTGTCCATGAGGGACGGGGAAACTGCCTTTGCCGGGATGGCATTCAGGGCACAGTATTCGTCGATGAAGACCCTCACCAGCTCGGGGATGTCTTCCCGGCGCTCGCGAAGCGGCGGGACGGGCAGCACGGCGCCGCAGAGACGGTAGTAGAGGTCCTCGCGGAACCTCCCCTCCTGGATGAGGTCATCGATGACCTGGTTGGTCGCCGCGATGAACCTGACGTCCACCGTCAGGACGTCAGGCCCGCCGATGCGCCGGATTTCCCTGTTCTGCAGCGCGCGCAGGATCTTGGACTGTGTGGCGAGGGGCATGTCCCCGATCTCGTCCAGAAAGAGGGTCCCCGAGGTGGCCTGCTCGAACATGCCCCTGTACTGCGTATCGGCCCCCGTGAAGGAACCCCGCTCGTGCCCGAAGAGCTCGTTCTCCAGCAGGCTCTCCGGGATGGCGGCGCAGTTCACCTTCAGAAGCTTGCGCGCGGAACGCCGCGAGCACTCGTGCAGTGCGTCGGCTATCAGCTCTTTCCCCGTGCCATTCTCCCCCGTGAGGAGAATCGGCAGCTCCGTCGCGGCGAGTTTTCTCACCTTCTCCATCAGGGCCTTCATCGGCGCGCTCACCGCCGTGATCTTCGGGGAGAGATCGAGAAGCCGCTCCCTGAGGATGCTGTTTTCCTCCGAGAGCCGCGACATCCTGATGGCGCCCTGCACCACCTTCAGCAGCTCCTCGAAATCGAGGGGCTTCTTCACGTAGTCGGAAGCGCCGAGCTTCAGCGCCTGAACGGCGGTGTCCACGGTGGCAAAGCCCGTGATCATGACGATTGGCACCCGGGCGTCCAGCGTGCGCAGCTCCGCGAGGATGTCGATGCCGCTGTCCTCCCCGACCATCAGGTCCAGGAGCACGGCCGATACCTTCTGATGGGTGAATATGTCCAGCGCGGCGGCGCGGTGCTGGGCCGAGACGGCCCGCATGCCGGCATCCGCGAAGTTCTGCAGGAGGCTTTCGCAGAGGCGGCTGTTGTCATCGACGATGAGGACCAGGCTCTTCATATCAATCCTGCATGCCCGCAATTTATACACAGTGTATAATTCTTACCCGCTCACGCATCCTAAGGGCGGTGCCGGCGAATGTCAAGAAATTTCAGCATTCCTGCCATTT
>JBEKVA010000058.1:0-14876 GCA_049514475.1 Spirochaetia bacterium | reverse complement strand
GCGGGACAATTGAGCTTCGCCTGGCATCGGTTGAGGCACTCTACCGCGACCAGGTGCTGCTGGCCCGGCTTCGGGAAGCACTCGGCTCGGTGCTCGACCTCGAGCGGCTGACGGCCCGCGTGGCGATGGACCGCGCCCACGCAAAGGACCTGCTGGCCATCCGCGGGACCCTCGCGGCTGCCCTCTCCCTGGCCGAGCTGCTTTCCCGGGAGGGCAGTGCCGATGCGCGGGGACACCTGAAACGGCTGGCAGGACCCTTTGAGCTGCGCAAAGGCGAGATGCGGGAAATGGCCGACCTCCTGGCGCGGGCGATAGCGGAAGAGCCTGCCATCGTGCTGACAGAGGGGAACCTCATCCGCGGCGGTTTCGACGCCGAGCTGGACAGGCTGCAGGCGCTGAAGGACAACGCGAGGGACGTGCTGGAGAGCTACCTTGCGGAGGAGCGCAGGGAAACGGGAATCCCCTCCCTGAAGCTTCGCTACAACAGGATCATCGGGTACTATTTCGAGGTCACCAAATCCAACCTCTCCCTCGTGCCTTCCCGCTTCATCCGCCGCCAGTCCCTGGTGGGAGGGGAGAGGTACACCACCGACCGGCTGGCCGACCTGGAATCCGAGCTGAACAACGCATCCGAACGGATCGTCGAGATCGAAAAGAACCTTTTTCTCGCCGTGCGATCGAGCGTCAAGGAAGCGGTGCCGTGGCTCCTCGGCATCAGCGAGGCGGTGTCGGAGCTCGATGTCTTTCAGTCCCTCGCCTTCGCGGCGACCGTTCACGGCTACACGCGGCCCGAGGTGAGCGATGACGGGGAGCTTTCGATCGACGAGGGCAGGCATCCCGTGGTCGAGGCGCACCTTCCCGGCGGCGCCTTCGTGCCCAACAGCATCTCATGCCCGGCGGAAGGACGGTTCTTTGCCATCATTACCGGGCCGAACATGGCCGGAAAGTCGACATTTCTGCGCCAGGTGGCCCTGATAGCCCTGATGGCCCAGGTCGGTTCCTTCGTTCCGGCGGCCCGCGCGAAGGTCGGCATCGTAGACGCCGTTTTCTGTCGTGTCGGGGCAACCGACAACCTGGCGCGCGGCGAATCCACGTTCCTGGTGGAGATGAACGAGACGGCACACATCCTGCGCAGCGCTACATCGCGGAGCCTGGTCATCATGGATGAGATCGGCAGGGGCACCAGCACCCGCGACGGTCTTGCCATAGCGTGGGCGGTCTGCCAGTACATCCTGACGAAAATAAGGGCGCGCACGCTGTTTGCCACGCACTTCCACGAGCTGACCGGCCTTGCCCACGAGCACGCGGCGAACTTCTCCATGGAGGTGCGCGACGACGACGGGGAGATCGTTTTCCTGAAGCGCGTCCGCGAGGGACCTTCCAGCAACTCCTACGGCATCCATGTCGCGCGGCTGGCCGGCCTTCCTGCCGAGACCCTCGCGTACGCGGAGAAAATGCTCGATGAGCTGAATGCCGGCACGGCGGTCATGGGCAGCCAGGTCCCCCAGGGCGGCCCGCCGCAGGGTCAGAAGCCGCCCGCGCGTCCGCAACGGCGCCTGTTCTCCTCCGAGGAGCTGATTGCCCGCGAAATCATGAGCCTGGTTCCCGATCGGATGACGCCGCTTGAGGCGCTGAGCGCCATTACACGATGGAAAAATGAGCTTGCAAAGGAAAAAACCGACTGACACTCCCCGTGGAAAGCGCTCCACGGCGGGCATCCTGCTCGATGTCCTCTTCCCCGGGCGATGCCTCCTGTGCGGAAACTGGCTGCCTGTGCCGAATGGTCATCCCGCTCCTGTCTGCGGGGAGTGCCGTGAACGGCTCTCCCCGATCTCGGGGGGACGCTGCGCCAGATGCGGCATGCCGCTTCTCTCCGAGCGGGAGGCCTGCACGAGGTGCCGTCATACGGAATATTCATTTGAATCAAACCTCGCGATATTTCCCCATTCCGGGCCTGCGCGGGAGTTGCTTGCCAGGTTCAAGTTCGAGGGGAGGAGCAGGCTCGCCTCACTTTTCGCGGACATGGCCGAGGCTGCGATGGACGGCCCGCGCGGCATGCTTGCCGTTGTCCCGGTTCCGCCCCGCCCCGGCAGGAAGGGACCGGATGCCATCGAGATGGTGGCCCGCAGCCTCGAGCGCCGCCACGGCAGGCGCGTGCTCCGCCTCCTGGCTCGCAGAGGCGGCGCACAGCAGAAGAGCCTTGATTTCATGCAGCGGCGTGACAACCTGCTGGGGAAAATTGCGCTTCGTTCAGGTTCCGCGTACGGGGCGGCCCTCCCCCCGAGCGTCCTGCTCATGGATGACGTATTCACCACGGGGGCGACCCTCGACGCCTGCGCGCGCACGCTGCGCGAAGCCGGCTGCCGCGTCGTCTATGCCATGACGCTGACAATCGAGGAATGACTCACTGCGGTCCCCGAAGCTTTTTCATCATGATGACGCGATAGCCGAAAAGTTTCCTGCTTTCCAGGAGCTGGAAGCCGCGCAGGTCGGCAAGGAACCGGTGGACCTCGGTGCTCGTGCTCGCCAGAAAGAGGCAGCCGCCGGGCCGCAGCAGGGCAGAGGCAGACTGTGCCATCTGTGCCTGCCAGGAGACCCGGGGGATGGGATGGGGGACGGCGAAGAGAAAGTCGATGCTTGCCGCTGGCGCCGTTTCCCGCAGGTCGCTTTCGAAGGCGACCGCCAACGATGAGCTCGGCCTCCGTCCCGCATTTCGAATGTTCCGCTCTGTGATGGCAAGCTCCAGGGAGTCCCTGGCGGCAAGCCTGAGCCCCGTGACAGCAGGGCCTTTCAACGCGAGCACGGACATCGGAAGGTGGCCCTGGCCCGGGTTCCAGAAAAGAAGCTCGCCACCGACCTTTGCTTCAGCGAGCATGTCCATCGATGCCTGCAGCGCGTACCCGAGAGTGTCGAAGTCAGGCAGCGACCACGCGGTATCGATTTCATATGAGGCAGCCGCGTGTGAAAAGGCATGGCGCGAACGGATGTAAGGCTCCAGCGGGTCGGCGGCAGGGGAGTGCCCCCCCTCAGCGGGAAGGCCCTCGGGAGCTGTTCTGGCCTGGAAATGGAGCACCAGGTAGTCTTTCGTCTGTTCGCGATAGACGATGTCATGCCCTGCGCTTCCCACCGCATCCAGGGCCAGCTCGGCAAGGGGAGCCACGATGACCACGGCAGCAACCCCCCGAGGGGAAAGAAAGCGCCCAATGTCGCGGAAAAAGCTCCTGAGCACCGGCTCACCGGCCTTTGCGGGGATGTTGCAGACAACAAGGTCGAAGCACCTGCCCTCCATGCGGGAAAAGGCGAGGCCGCACTCCGCGGAAGCCTCCGCGACGCCGTTGGCCTGGGCGTTTTCCCGGGCGAACGCGGCGGCCAGCGCATCCCTGTCCTGCATGAGCCCGTGCACGTGGGGCGCCCTGGCGCAGATGCTGACGCCGATGACACCGACGCCGCACCCGACGTCGAGCATCGAGCTGACGGAGGAAAGGTCCACCCGTTGGGCGATGGACTTCAATAGCAGGCGGGTTCCGTCGTCGATGTCGAAGCTGCTGAACAGCCCGTGGGACAGCTTGATTCTCATGTCCCGGCCGCTGAAGCGGAACGGCACTATCTTGTTGACGCAGGCCTCGAGGGGGGTTGCGGACGCCTTGCTCCCTTTGCCGGCCTTTTTTCGCTGAGGCACGCCGGTGAATATCCCACGGCTCATAATGGTTGACAAGGGGTGGGATATCATGTATGTTACCAGGGAGAAAGAGTCGGCCGAGACTCTTTTTTTTGTACCCGATGCACGACTTTGTGCGTCTGTTATGGACACGCACGTCGGTGCTTCCGAGGGGTCGAAGGCGGGGTTGGCGTGTACGCACAGCATCTTGAGGCAGACATCCGGGATGCCATCCAGCCGCTTCTGGCGGGGATGGGATTTTCCCTGGTGGAAATCTCCGTCGGACGGCGCAAAGGTTCCACGGTGGTAAGCCTCGTTATTTACCGAAATGAAGGTGTGGGCGTCGAACAGTGCGCCGAGGTTTCCAGCCTGGTGTTTCCCCGCCTGCAGACCATGGAAGACCTCGGCGCGCCTTTCGGGGAACAGGGACGGCGCGCGGAGGTCAGCCTGGAGGTGAGCTCGCCGGGCATCGAGCGGTCCATCCGCAGCCCCGCGGAATACACCATCTTTGCCGGCAGGGGGGTCCGGGTGCTCGCCGCCGACCAGACCGAGTGGGTCTCCGGCATCATAGAGGGAGTCGAGGGAGGTACCTTGAAGCTCCGAAAAGGGAATGAGAGGTTCGGGTTCGCGCTGGATGGCATCCGGCGGGCGCGCCTGGACCATACCGTGGAGGTTGAGGAAGCGAAAAATGCAGTCTGAACTGTCGCAGGCAATCAAGCAGCTCGTCCAGGAACGGGGCATCCCCGAGGAATTGGTCATGAGCACCATCGAGAACTTCCTGCTCGCCGCCTACAAGAAAAAGTACGGGGTGGTGGACAATGCCGTCGTGCGCTTCAGCGACGACAGCCTGGAGGTGACCCTCTTCGCCAAGAAGAAGATCGTCATCGATGACGACCTGGATGATCCGGTCTACGAGATCCCGCTCTCGGAAGCCCTCGAGCTCAACGAGGACTGCGAGGTCGGGGACGAGCTGCTCATCGAGATCAATCCGAAGGAGTTCGACCGCGTGTCCGTGCAGAGCGCCAAGCAGAAGGCGCGCCAGAGCCTGCGGGAGATCCAGAAGGACACGCTGTACTCCGAGTTCAAGGACAAGGTCGGTGAAATGATCATCGGCTACTACCAGCGCGAGCGCAACGGCAACATCTACGTGGACCTGGGAAAGACCGAGGGGATCCTCCCCAAGAAGTACCAGTCCCCGCGGGAGATTTATCACCCCAATGACCGCATCAAGGCGCTGATCTACGAGGTGGTGAAGACCCCGACGGGACTGCAGATCGTGCTCTCCCGAAACCACGCGGAGTTCGTGAAGAAGATCTTCGAGCTGGAAGTGCCCGAGATCTACGACAAGACAATCGAGATCGTGAAGATCGTGCGCGAGCCCGGCTACCGCACGAAGATCGCCGTGCGTTCCACCCGCGAGGACGTGGATCCCGTGGGCGCCTGCGTGGGTCTGAAGGGCGTGCGCATCCAGGCCGTGGTGCGCGAGCTGGAAGGGGAGAAGATCGACATCCTTCGCTATTCCCTTGACTCCCGCAGCTTCATCAAGAACGCGCTGTCCCCCGCCGAGGTGAACCAGGTGGTCATCCTCGACGAGTCGAAAAAGCTCGCCCTGGCCATCGTGCCGGATGCCTCCTTCTCCCTGGCCATCGGCAAGCAGGGGCTGAACGTCCGCCTTGCCAACCGGCTCACCGACTGGAACATCGACGTCAAGACGGAGAGCCAGTTCTCCGAGATGGACATCTCCGCGGAGGCCAAGCGGGCCGTGTCGGCGCTCTTCGGGGAGCCCGAGGAAGAAATCCAGAAGATCTCCGAGCTGCCCGGTATCACGCCGCGGCTGGTGGAGATCCTCGAGAAGGACAAGGTCACCGATATCGAGAGCCTCGTCGCTCTCACCCCCGAGCAGCTGGCGTCCCTCGAGGGCATCACGGCGGAGGACATCCAGACCCTGCACAAGATCATCGAAGAGAACGTCGAGATCGTGGAAGAGGAGCCCGCCGAAGAAGGCCAGGCAGAAGACGCGGACCCGTCCGCCGAAGAAGCGGACGGTGCATCCCCGGCCGAGGAGACGCCCAATGATGCTGTCACGGCTGCCCCGGCAGCGCTTGCAGCGGGCTCGGCGGAAGCCGCAACGGCTCCGACGGAAGATGCCGCGGTGACGGTTCCGGCGGCAGCGCCGGCGGTCCCCGAGACGGTCGAAGAGGAGAGCTACGAGTGTCCTGAATGCGGAACGGCCATCACGCCTGACATGACTACTTGTCCAAACTGTGGTGTCGGTTTAACCTTCGAGGAAAGCGAAGAAGAAATGCCGCCGACCGGGTCCTCAACGGGCGGGGCGGCGAAAGAAGAGTAAGAGAGCAGGTATGGCCGAGGAACTGGACAGCAGGAAGAAACCCAAGACGACCCTCATCAAGCACAAGAAGGCTGAAGAAGAAGCAGCTCCCGTAGTCGTCGAGGAGACCGCAGCCCCTGAAAAGAAAAAGGTGGTCGTGGTCAAGAAGAAAGTCGTCGTGGTGGCGAAGAAGACCGTCCACAAGGTCGCCGCGCCCGAGCCTCCGAAAGAGGAGAAACCTCCAGCCTCCCCGGCATCCCCGACGGTGACCGTGCGACCCGCGGGACAAATCCACGTGCGCCAGCATCCGCCGGCTCCCGCCGCCGCGGCCGCGACGCCTGCGCACCACCCGACGCGCACCGCGGCCCCGTCCGCCCATGCCCCTGCCACCCATGCGCCCGCGGCTCACGGCCCGACCGCGCATGCGCCGGCACGGCCCGCGGAACCCGAACGACCGCGCGTTGTCCCTGAAGAAAAGAGGCCCGAGCCGCGCCCCTCGGTGCGTGAGTCGGTCCGTGAGAAGATGCGTCTCACCCCTCTGCCTCCGCGTCCCGCGGGACCCCCGCCGCGCCAGGGCGGGCAGGGTGGACCCCAGGGATACGGGCCCCCGCGCGGCGGCGGGTCACGGCCCCCGGCGCGCACGGGCTCTTCCTCGTCCTCCAGCACCGGTACCGATGACAAGAAGCCGCCGGCGAAGAAGTTCTTCTCCAAGGCGAAGCGCAAGATCGAATACCCGAAGCGCAAGCACGATCAGCCGGAAGAGAAGTATCTCCAAGTAAAGAAAAAGACCGTGATCATGGCCAATCCCGTGCCCAAGGAGATTGCCATCACGGAAGGCATTACCGTGTCCGAGCTGGCCCGCAAGATGAATCTCAAGGGCTCGGACCTCATCCACAAGCTCATGGCAATGGGCATGATGGTAACCATCAACCAGCAGATCGACTCCGATACCGCGTCACTGCTCGCCGCGGAGTACGACTGCAAGGTGAACGTCGTTTCCCTCTACGATGAGACGGTCATCGAGGAAGACAAGGAGATCGAGGGGGACATGAAGCCCCGACCTCCCATCGTGACGATCATGGGGCACGTCGACCACGGGAAAACGAAGCTGCTGGATGCCATCCGCAGCGCGAACGTGGCCGAAGGGGAGTACGGCGGCATCACCCAGCACATCGGCGCCTACAGCGTGGAGCTGCCGCAGGGACACATCGTGTTCCTGGACACCCCGGGCCACGAGGCATTCACGATGATGCGCGCCCGCGGGGCGCAGGTCACCGACCTCATCGTGCTGGTGGTCTCCGCGGTGGACGGCGTCATGCCGCAGACCATCGAGGCGATCAACCACGCCAAGCAGGCCAAGGTGCCCATCATCGTGGCGGTCAACAAGGTCGATCTCGCCGAGGCGAACGTGGACCTGGTGAAGCGCCAGCTTTCCGAGCACGGTCTGACACCCGAGGAATGGGGCGGTACGACGATCTACAACGAGGTGTCGGCCCTGAAGAAGACCGGCATCAAGGAGCTGCTGGAGTCGATACTCCTGCAGGCGGAAGTCCTCGAGCTGAAGGCGAGTTACGAGATGCGCGCCTCGGGCATCGTCCTGGAGTCCCGCGTGGACATGGGACGGGGCATCGTGGCCACCGTGATACTGCTGAAGGGCACCCTGAAGGCGGGGGATTCCTTCGTGGCAGGCATCTACTCGGGCAAGGTGCGCGCCCTGTTCAACGACAAGGGAAAGAAGATCAGCGAGTCCACCCCGTCACTCCCCGTGGAGGTGATCGGCTTCACGAGCATCCCCAACGCGGGTGATCCGTTCCAGGTCACCGACACCGAGCAGACGGCGCGGACCATCGGCAGCAAGCGCCAGGAGCTGAAGAAGCAGGAAGAGATGAAGAACGTCAAGAAGGTGACGCTCGAAAATCTCTACGAGCAGATCAAGGAAGGCCAGATCCAGGAGCTGAACGTCATCATCAAGGCTGACGTTGCCGGCTCCGCGGAAGCTCTGAGCTCCTCCCTGACGCGCCTGTCCACCAACGAGGTGAAGCTCCAGGTCATCCACGCGGGAGCGGGGGCCATCAACGAGGGAGACGTGATGCTCGCCTCGACCTCCAACGCCCTGATCATCGGCTTCCACGTGAGGCCGAGCGCCGCGGCGCAGAATGTCGCCGACCGCGAGAAGGTCGACATCCGCAAGTACAACATCATCTATGACGCCCTGGACGATATTCGATCGGCCATGGAAGGCCTCCTGAAACCCGAGCTGCGCGAGGAGCTGATCGGAACCGTCGAGGTGCGCAACACCTTCAAGATTCCGAAGATCGGCACGATTGCCGGCTGCCAGGTCATGACGGGAAAGGTGCGCCGCAGCAGCGACGTCCGGCTCATCCGCGACGCCGTGGAGATCTTCAAGGGCAAGATTTCCTCTCTCAAACGCTTCAAGGACGATGCCCGGGAGGTCGAGGAAGGCTTCGAGTGCGGCATCGGCCTGGAGGGGTTCCACGACATCAAGGTCGGGGATACGCTGGAAGCCTACGAGACCCGGGAGCTCGCCAAGAAGCTGGAGGGAGGCCGGGATGGCGGAAGTAAGGCTCCGGCGAATTGAAAGCCTGCTGCGGCAGGAGATCTGTTCCATGATCACCCTGAAGGAGATCAAGGACCCCCGCATCGAAGAGCTGACCACCGTGACTGAGGTCAAGGTTTCCAAGGACCTCAGTCACGCGCTGGTTTGGGTCTCCCGGTTCGGCGACCGCTCGGCGGTTGCCGGAAGCGTCGAAGCCCTCAATCACGCCGCCGGCTTCATCCAGCTGGTGCTCTCCAAGCGGATATCGCTGCGGACATTCCCGCGGCTCAAATTCATTCTCGACGACTCCATGGAGAACGGATTCCGCATCGCGCAAAAGCTGCGGGACATCATGCATTGACAGACGGCATCCTTCTCCTCGACAAGCCAGCGGGACAGACGTCATTTCAGTCACTGGGGGCGGTAAAGCGGCGCCTGGGAACACGGCGGGTAGGTCACGCGGGAACCCTCGACAAGTTCGCCGAAGGCCTGCTGGTGGTCCTGGCCGGCCGCATGACCCGTCTCTGCGCATTTGCCACGTCCCTGGACAAGGAATACGTGGCGGTTGCCACCTTCGGAAAAGGCACCGACACCCTGGATCCGGAGGGAAGCGTGATTTCCGAGGGCCCCGTGCCGGGGCTGGCGGACCTTGAAGCCTCACTGCCGGCATTCCGCGGCGAGCTGCAGCAGACTCCGCCTGCCTATTCCGCCGTGCATATCGGCGGCAGGCGCGCCTACGAGATGGCGCGCGGCGGGGAAGAGCCCGTGCTTGCCCCCCGCGCGGTGATCGTCCACAGCCTCCAGCTCATCGATTACGCCCCGCCAAACGCCACACTTCGCATCTGCTGCTCAAAGGGGACCTACATCCGCTCCCTCGCGCGCGACATCGCGGCGAGCCTGGGAACCTGCGCTTATCTGTCAGCGCTGAGGCGGACCCGTATAGGGGGATTCAGGCTTGAAAATGCGAAGGCCCCTGACGCGTTCGACCCGGCCACTGACCTTCTGTCACCTGGCAGTTTCTTCGATGCGGCACCCGGGCTGGGGCGGCTGGAAGTCAAGGAACGCTGGTCAGACAGGGTGGGCAACGGGTTCCCGCTTGAAGATGCATTCTTCGAGCGCCTTCCCCCCGGCAACGGCACATTCGGGGCGTTTTCAAGCGGCGGAAGGCTGGTTGCCGTGGTGGAGCGGGGGGACTCCGGATGGCGCTATGCCGCCGCGTTCCCCGAGGAGCAGGCTGCCTCGGCGGGGCACGCAGGGCCGGGGGAAGCAGGCCCATGACCGTGCTCTCGTGGGCCGACTTCCTGAACAAGCCGTGCCCCTTCGAGATGCCCGTGCGCCTGACTATCGGCGTATTCGACGGCCTGCATATCGGGCATCGCAGGCTGATCGAGGGCATCGTCCAGGGCTCCCGAATGGGGACGCCCCTTGTCATGACTTTCCGAGAAAACCCGGCCTTCGTTTCCACGCCGGAGTCCTTTCCCGGCTTCATCCTCACACACGAGCAAAAACTGGCCCGGATGGCCAGTCTGGGCGTTCCGGCGGTTGTGCTGATTGACTTTTCCGAGGAAATGAGTAATCTTTCCGGCAACGCGTTCGTCTCACTGTTGAAGAAAAGGCTTGCCATAGAGAAAATCGTCGTCGGGTACAATTTCAGGTTCGGAAAGGGAAGGAGCGCGGGAACCGACGACTTGAAGGAGATGCTCTTCGACACAGGGACGGAGGTGCAGGTAGCCGAGCCGGTGCTCTGGGGCGACAGCATAGTGTCAAGTTCCCGCATTCGAAAGACCATCAAGGATGCAGAGTTCGCGGAAGCGAACGCGATGCTTGCTGCCGCGTATTGCCTCGATGTGCGCGAGGTTGCGAAAGCCCACCGAAGCGGCGCTTCAATGAGCATCCCGCGACAATGCCTTTCGCAGGTCCTGCCGAAACCGGGCCTCTACCCGGTCCGCTGCACCGGGGAGGGCGTCGAGGGGCCGGGAGTACTCACCATAGCGGACGATCAACTGAGCCTGACGGCGGCGGGGTGCACGCGTATCAGCACCGTCATTTTCGAGTAAGCAAAAATGCCGCCAAGAGCGGCCGGCAAAATGCCGCCAGGAGCGGCCGGAACGAAAGGAGTTCTGGAATGTCACTGACGAAGCAGGTCAAGGAAGAAGTGGTGAAAACGTTTGGTGCGAATGAGAAGGATACGGGAAGGACCGAGGTGCAGGTTGCACTTCTGACAAAGCGCGTGGAGGAGCTCACCGAGCACTTCAAGCGCCATCCCAAGGACAACAATTCCCGGCGGGGTCTTCTGAAGCTCGTCGGACAGCGGAGGCGGATGCTCGCGTACCTGCGCAAGAGGGATCTTGACAAGTACCGCGAGATCATTGAACGCCTCAGCCTGCGCAAGTAAGCGCGAAAGCAAGGATAGAGATGGAACATCGTGTCACATTCAAAATCGGGGAGGAAGAGCTCATCCTCGAAACGGGAAAGATGGCAAAGCAGGCCAACGGCGCTGTTTTCGCCAGGCTCGGCGGATCCGCGGTGCTGGCGACAGCCTGCTGCGCCGAGAACGAAAAAGAAGATCTCGACTTCATCCCCCTGTCGGTAGACTACATCGAGAAATACTACGCGGCGGGGAAGATCCCCGGCGGGTTCATCAAGCGCGAGGGAAGGCCCAAGGACAAGGAAGTCCTGGTGTCCCGGCTCATCGACAGGCCCATCAGGCCCCTGTTCTCCCGGCTGTTCCGCAGGGAGATCCAGGTGGTGCCCATCGCCATTTCCACCGACCTGGTCAACCCGCCGGACGTGCTGGCGATGAACGCGGCCTCCGCGGCCATCACGATCTCCGACATCCCCTTCGAGGGCCCCATCGGCGCGGTGCGCATGGGCTACATCGACGGCACGCTGGTGGTCAACCCGACATTCGACCAGATCCAGACGAGCAAGATCGACCTCATCGTGGCCGGCACCGAGAAGGGCATCACGATGGTGGAAGGCGGGGCACACCAGGTCTCCGAGTCCCTGATCGTGGATGCCATCGAGATGGCGCACGTCACCATCCGCGAGCTGTGCAAGATCCAGAAGGAGCTTGCCCGGCTTGTTGGAAAGACGAAGCTTCCCCTCGTTGAGAAACCGACCACCTTCACCCTCGGCGCAGAGGTCAGGCAGTATGCATTCGCCAAGCTCGAGGTGGCCTGCTTCGTGAAGGGCAAGGAAACACGCTCACGCGCCATGAAGGCGGTGCGCACGGAGGCCATCGAGCACTTCAAGGACCGCCTCGCCGACACCGATATCAAGCCGGTGAAGGCGCTGTTCGAGGACATGGAGCAGGAAATCATGCGCGCCTCGATTGCCGGCAAAGGCGTGCGCACCGACGGCCGGTCACCGACGCAGATCAGGCCCATCACCTGCGAGATCGACGTGCTGCCGCGCACCCACGGCTCGGCGCTTTTCACCCGCGGGGAAACGCAGGCGCTGGTGGTGACCACCCTGGGCACGGCGCTCGATGAGCAGATCATGGACAATATCGACGGTGACAGCCGGAAGAACTTCATGCTGCACTACAACTTCCCGCCGTTCTCGGTGGGCGAAGTAGGGCGGCTGGGGTCTCCCGGGCGGCGCGAGATCGGTCACGGCCACCTGGCCGAGCGGGCCATCGCAATGGTTCTCCCCAAGAAGGAGGACTTCCCCTACACGCTGCGCATCGTCTCCGAGATCCTCGAGTCCAACGGATCCTCCTCCATGGCGACCGTCTGCGGCAGCACGCTGAGCCTGCTGAACGCCGGCGTACGCATCGAGAAGCCCGTGGCGGGCATCGCGATGGGGCTGGTCAAGGAGGGGGAGAAGTTCGTCGTTCTGAGCGACATCCTCGGCGAGGAAGACCACCTGGGCGACATGGATTTCAAGGTGGCCGGCACCGAGGATGGCATCACCGCCCTGCAGATGGACATCAAGATCGAAGGGGTGAGCGCCGAGATCCTCCAGAAGGCGCTGGGGCAGGCGCGCGAAGGCCGCCTGCACATCCTAGGCATCATGAACCAGACCATCTCCCAGCCGCGGAGCGACATCTCCGATTTCGCTCCCAAGGTCATCTCCATCAAGGTCCCAACAGAGAAGATCGGGCTGATCATCGGCCCGGGCGGAAAGAACATCAAGGGCATGAGTGAGAAGACCGGCTCGACCATCAACATAGACGACACGGGCACCGTCACGATCTACAACCACCTGAAAGAGGGCGCCGAGAAGGCACAGAGGATGGTGGAAGGCCTCATCGAGGAGGCGGTGGTCGGAAAGACCTATGTCGGCCCTGTGAAGCGCATCATGGACTTCGGCGCGTTCGTCGAAATCCTCCCCGGCAAGGAAGGCCTGGTGCACATCTCCAAGCTGGCTGCCACGCGTGTTGAAAACATCAACGACGCGGTGAAGGAAGGCCAGGAGATGACCGTCATCGTCACCGAGATCGACCACATGGGCCGCATCAACCTGGCCACGAAAGAGGCTGTCGATGCGAACCCCGCTCTGCTCACCGAGCACGCGGAGCGCCGCCCGCCGCGGCGCGACGGTGACCGGCCCCGCAGCGGCGGGTACGACCGGCCGCGCGGCGGATCGGGCTTCGGGGGACCCCGGCGTGATGACGGACCCCGCGGTCCCCGGCCTCCGCGGAGAGATTAGTGATCATTTCGGAAAAACTGGCGAGCGGAGCGACCCTGCTCCTGGAACCGGTTGACCGGACCGACACTCTCTCCATTGGGTTCTGGTTCCTGCACGGTTCCCGCGACGAGTCGCCCGGGGAGAGGGGGTTTTCCCACTTCCTGGAGCACATGCTCTTCAAGGGGACCGAACGCAGGAGTGCGCTGGCCATAGCGCAGGAAATCGACCGGGTCGGCGGCATCATCAACGCCTTCACGGAAAAAGAGACCACCTGCGTCTATGCCATCATCCCCCGCGAGCACCTGCGGCTCGCTTTTGACGTGCTCACCGACATGACCATCGGCTCCCTCCTGGACGCATCTGAGATGGAGAAGGAGAAGGCGGTCATCGTCAACGAGATCCGCTCCGTCGACGACTCCCCCGAGGAGAAGGGCCACGACCGCTACCTGCGCGAGATGTGGGGGGAGCACCCCCTGTCGCGCAAGATCACCGGCGAGGTCGAGGAAGTCCAGGGCATCTCCCGCGATGACCTGCTGCGTTTCTCGCGGGAGCGGCTGGTCCCGGCAAACACGATAATCGCCGTGGCGGGCAATTTCGACGTCGACGAGGTCCGTGCCCTGGCGCAGGCGGTGTACCCCACCGGCGCGCCGGGCCAGGAGCCTCCGCCGCGTGTTCCCCCCGTGTGGAGCCGCAAGATCTCCGTGGTTCCCGACCGTTTCAACCAGGTGCAGATCTACGCCGGCACCTGCTACCCCCTGGACCACGAGATATCCCACTACTACACCTCCCTTGTATTCAGCACCGCTTTCGGCGAGTCGATGAGCTGCCGGCTGTTCCAGAGACTGCGCGAGGAGCTCGGCCTCTGCTACACCGTCTATTCCTTCCGTTCCTTCTATTCAGACACCGGCATGTGGACCATCTACGCCAACTGCACCCCGGCGCAGGTCGGCAAGTTCCTCGTGGCCCTCGACCAGGAGTTGAGCCGGCTCCTGAAGGAGCCGCTTTCCGCCCGCGAGATCGAGGACGCAAAGAGCCACCTGGTGGGCAGCATGATCCTCTCCCAGGAGGACATGGAAACCCGCATGAAGCGCCTGGTCCGCCAGCACATGATGATGGGCCGCGTGCTTTCCTTCGAGGAGTCGGTGGATGCGCTGCGCGCCGTGGGAGATCCCGCCGTGGAACAGTACGCGCGGCAGTGCCTGCGCGGAGAGGCGTTCAGTCTCCTGGCCTACGGCAGCCGCAGGATAAGCGGCATGCGCGGGTTCGATTTCAGCTTTGCCCGCGCGGATGCGCAGGCGGCTCGCGCGCGCGGAGCACCGCGCCGGGCGGGACATCCCTGATCCATGGACAGGCCTGTCGTTCGCTGCGCGGGAGCCGCCGAAACCCTGCCCGAGTACCACTCGGAAGGCGCCGCGGGGGCCGACGTACGCGCGCTCCTGGAGCAGGAGATAGTCCTGAAGCCGGGCCAGCGCGCCCTCGTGCCGACGGGCCTGCACCTGGAAATCCCCCCGGGGTACGAAGGCCAGGTGCGACCCCGCTCGGGTCTCGCCGTAAAGCATGGGGTCACGGTCCTCAACGCGCCGGGCACCATTGACAGCGACTACCGGGGCGAGGTCAAAATAGCCCTGGTGAATCTCGGCAGCGAGGATTTCCGCATCTGCTCGGGTGACCGAATTGCCCAGATCATCATAAGCCCG
>JBEKVA010000057.1:0-14992 GCA_049514475.1 Spirochaetia bacterium | reverse complement strand
CTGAAATCTCCGTTCTTGATAAGAACGGTCGCGGTGGAAAGCAGCAGGTTGAAAGCGAAAATCCGTTTTTCGGGGTGGGCAATGCCCTGACGGTGGAGCATCTCCACGACTGTCGAAAGGAGCCGGGGCACATTCCGCGGAGGGCTGAGCCTGTCCCATACCGTAATTGAAAGAACTCCCGCGGGAGCAAGGCACTTCACGTATTCCTGGAGCCCCTCGACGGTGTAGGAGTAGTTTTCTTCCACGGAATAGCCGCCAGCCTGGGAGAGTCCCACGGAGTCGATGAGTCCTATCTCGACGAGGTCGAACCTTTCGGAGGTCGAGCCCGCGAAGGCCCGCACTTCACCCTGGACAAGGTGCACCCTCTTATCTTCCAGCATCCCGCCGGTATAGGCTCTGAAATAGGGAGTGTCCTTCAGCATACGGATGAGATCGGGGCTTGACTCGACAACCCAGATCTCGCGTGCGCCATTGTGCATCGCGGTGTGGACGCCGGCGCCGCCGCCGAGCTTCAAAACGAGCACCCGCGGATGAGAGAGGATAAGGTAGGGCGCGGACATCGGCAGGAAATCGAGATACCTTTCCTCGCCGCTGTTCAACTTCCGCATTACCCCGACGGGCCCGTTGCCGTCCACGTACAGTCCCAGGAACGCATTTTCCGGCATATGGGAGATCGCGACTCCAGCATTGTCGCTGAGGCCAGGCGCAAAATGAAAGTAGGAGCTGGAAAAGACCCGCATTTCCCCCAGGGGGCTGAAGGAGTCGTAGAGCAGGGCGGAATCAGGAAACTTTCGCGCATAGCTCTCCGGCTTGAAATCGGAAACGTTCAGGGCCCCGAATCGAATGAGAAGAAGGAATGCGCCCGCCGTGAGGATGATGCTGGAAACCGCCTCCAGTGACCTGACGCGGAACCTGTCCTCGAGGGGACTCCAGCGCAGGCTGCAGAGCAGGGCAGGCAGCATCGAAATGGCGACAATGGGGTAGATGAGAAAGTCCGGCGGAAAGAGGAACATGAGTCCCAGGATGAGTATCCCGCCGATCCCCGATCCCAGCATGTTCCAGAAATACAGCATGTGCATCCGGCTGGCCAGCGTGGTAAAGACAGTGCCAATGAATATTCCTCCCGCGAGGAAGGGGATGCCGTACACGACGTAGTAAAGAGCTATCCACCATAGCTGTGCCGGATCGTTGGAGATGAGCACGGGGTTGAAGGGGATGTGCTGTGCAACCGCGTGCGCCATGGCCATGGAGGGTCCAAGAGCAACGGCGGATGATGCAAGCCACGCGTCGGGGTTCTCACGAATGCGACTGCCGACGAGCGTCAGGAGGGTTCCCGCCACTCCGAACCCCAGGAGGGCAATGCTGATCACCATGGAGCCGAAGTTCGACCAGCTCCCGACGGAAAAGACGCGCATGACTTCGATCTCGAAAGCGAGAACGCACACCGATACCAGGGACAGGGCCGCAAGCCGGGCATCGGAAAGCTTCATTCGGCGCGGCACTATCGAGGTGCCTTTTCGCCAGTGCTGTGTGAGCCCCCGCCCCTGCTCGTGAAGGGCACAAAGATCTCTTTCCTCTTTCCTTGGTAGATATCTTCCCTCTCGAGGGTGACCGTGCCGTCAGGCTGAACGTGCTTCGTGATCCTCAGAATCGTCTGCCCCGAAGGAGGTCCGACGGGTATGACCATGATGCCCTCGGGTGAGAGCTGGCGGAGGAGCTCAGGGGGAACGTGGTCGATGCCGCAGGTGACAATGATGCGGTCGTAGGGGGCGAACTCTTCACATCCGAAGTAGCCGTCATCCACCTTGCGGTGGATGTTGCGGTACTCCGGGTAATGCTGCTCCAGGCGCTGGTAGATTCCGTTTGTGATCTTCGCCAGCTCCTCGACAATTTCGATGGTATACACATGGTTGGAGAGCTCCGAAAGAACCGCGGACTGGTACCCGGATCCCGTGCCGATCTCCAGGACCTTCTGCTCGGGCTGGGGATTGAGGTAATCGGTCATGCGCGCAACCATATGCGGGCCGGATATCGTCTGCCCCCAACCGATGGGCAGCACGGCACTTTCGTAGGCGCGGCGCGGGTCACGGCAGAAATACTCGCGCGGGGTCATGAGGAACGCCTCAAGGATCCGCGGGTGGGTGATATTTCCGGTCTTCAGCAGTATCTGGGCCCGTTCCCACTTCTGCGCGAGGTATTTTTCCTTCTGATCGGTATGGGCTGCCATCCACGAGATGAATGCGGAGGCGCTTGTCGCGGGAGGCGCTTCTGTCCTGGTGGAGATGTCGAACCCTTCTTCAGTCGATGAGAGCAGCGTCGGATTTGAGAATCGCGGCTCTTCCTGCCCCGCGGGCGGCGGTTCGACGCGGGGCCTTCGCACCGGCGGCGCCGCAGGGGAGGCAGAAGCTGAAAGAAGCTCAGGAGTCGACGCGGGCTGAGGGGCGGGTGCAGGAGCGGTCGCTGCAAGCGGCGAAGCAGGGGACGCGTCAGCATCCGCGGATGCGACAAGACCGCGCCTCTCGAGTACCATGAACACGATGAGGGCGGCCAGGAGGCCTCCCGCGGAGGCAAGCAGCATGCCCAGAGAGCCGCGCTTTTGGGAGCGGCCGTGGCCCGGCGGAGCACGTCGGGAGCCGGGCAGGTACCCGCAGACCTGGCATGCCTTGCCCGGCTCGATGTCGAAACCGCACTCTGGGCACTGGTTGCTCAAGGCGTGAACCATCCTCTCCCTGGGGAATCCGCTCTCCCGTGAAGTATCGGCGAATGAGGCCTTCATTATTACCGGTGCGTGGCTTGAATAATCCTACGGATTCGGCTAAGCAAGAGCGCATCGCCAAAAGGCCCGCGAAAGGTACGGTACATGGAAAAGGATATGGTCAGGCTGTCCATCGAAGGAAGGGAAATCGTGCTCCTGGGGACCGCTCACGTCTCCCGGGAGAGCGTGGACGAGGTGCGCCGCGTCATTACCGAGGAGCGGCCGGATCGCGTCTGCGTGGAGCTCGATGACGGCCGTCACACCTCGATGACCCAGGGGACCAGCTGGCAGAACCTGAACGTAGGCAAGGTAATCAAGGAAGGGAAGGGGTTCCTCCTGATGGCGAACCTCGTCCTGGCCTCGTTCCAGCGCCGGCTCGGAAAGGACCTGGGGGTCAAGCCGGGAGAAGAGATGCTCGCCGCCATCCAGGCCGCGCAGGAGCTCGCCATTCCGTATTCCCTCTGCGACCGCAACATCCAGGTCACGCTCCGCAGGGCCTGGGGCGGGACACGGTTCTGGGGAAAAATGAAGATGATCGCCGCCCTGCTCTCATCGGTATTCTCCAATGAAAAGTTCAGCGCGGAGGACATCGAGAAACTGAAGCAGAAGGACGTGCTGCAGAGCATGATGGAAGAGCTCGCCTCTTTCCTCCCCGCGGCAAAAAAGGCACTGATCGATGAGCGGGACATCTACCTCGCCTCCAGGATTTATACCTCGGAAGGGAAGAAGGTGCTCGCTGTGGTAGGCGCGGGCCACCTGGAAGGGATTGCCTCCCGCATCACAGCCCTTTCAGAAAAGAAGGAGTCCACCGACATTGCTGCCCTCGATGCGCTCCCCCAGAAGGGCTGGGCAGGACGCGTCCTGCCATGGACGATTCCCGCCGTGATCATTGTACTGTTCGGGCTCGGGTTTCTCCGCGCGGGGTGGCAGATGAGCCTCGAGATGTTCTGGCGATGGCTCCTCATCCACGGAGGGCTTGCCGCGCTGGGCTCCCTCCTGGCATTCGCGCATCCCGTTACCATCGTGATTGCGTTCGTGGGCGCACCGATCGGCACGCTCAACCCTTTCGGCAAGATCGGGCTGTTCACGGGGGTGGCGGAGGCGTTCCTGCGCAAGCCCCGGGTGAAAGACGTTGAGAACCTGTCCGACGACGTCATGACCTTCAAAGGCTTCTACAGGAACCGCGTAACGCACATCCTGATCGTCTTTTTTCTTTCGACCCTGGGAGCGGCTATCGGGAATATTATTTCCATTCCCCTTCTCGCCGCGCTGCTCAGGGGGGGGAAATAGAACCTGTCAGCCCTTTCGCTCGCCGATCCTGTACCGATAGATGCTTCCCTGGATGTGCTCAGGGCTGAGGCCGGGGAAGCGCCAGTAGTGAGACACGACGCGCGCCCCGGGGGCAAGCTCACGCTTCAGCTTTGTCTCCAGGCGCCCCATGATGAAGCCGACCTGGAAGACAGTTATCAGATCGTAGCGGGAGAGGTTGGTGCGCCAGAAATTGGCCCAGTGAATGAACGCACGGTCGCTGAGACCCAACTGGCGGATTCTTCTCCGGGAAATCGCGACGAGGACGGGGTTGACCTCGTACCCGTGCGCTTCCGCGCCCTTCCTCGCCAGCGCTATCACCACCCGCCCGTCGCCGGAACCGAGGTCGGCGGCTTTTTCCCCCGGCGTGACCTCACCAAGATCCGCCATGATCTGTGTTTCCGCCATGCTGCTGGGATCGTAGATCGCCCCGTGGCCCAGCGGGAAAAATACGAAGAAGAAAAGGTACACCGCGATGCCGACAATAAGCAAAGTAAGGATGGTTGCCATGGTTGCCCATGGTAGCAATCATGGAGGAAAATTGACAGTCCGCGTTTTCCCTATTAATATAACTCGATGAATGCTCCCGGCAGCGTATCCGGAAGTCCGCCCGACGCGCCGGAAAGCGACAACCCCAGCCCTCCCGCTCATGGCACGGTGATTCCCATTCTCTTTGCCATAAGCATCTCGCACTTGATCAACGATACGCTGCAGTCGCTGATACCCTCCATCTACCCGATAGTCAAGGAATCCTTCCAGCTGAACTTCGCGCAGATCGGGCTGATCACATTCGTGAACCAGATCACCGCCTCCCTGCTCCAGCCCCTCGTGGGTGCCTTCACCGATCGGCGGCCCCTGCCGTATTCCCTTGCCGTCGGGATGTGCTTCACGCTGCTCGGGCTGGTCCTCCTGTCGTTCTCACAGACGTTCGGACTGCTGCTGTTATCCGTTGCGCTTGTCGGCGTTGGCTCTTCGATATTCCATCCCGAATCATCGCGGGTCGCGCACATGGCCGCCGGAGAACGACGCGGGTTTGCCCAGTCCTTTTTCCAGGTCGGCGGGAATGCCGGCTCGTCTCTGGGGCCCCTGCTTGCGGCACTCATCATTGCCGAAAGGGGGAAGCAGAGGGTGCTTTGGTTCATCCCTCTCGTTGTCGTGGGGATACTCCTGCTGGCACGGGTGGGCCGGTGGTACAGCGCAAACACCCACCGAATCCACGGACCCGCGGCGGGGACGGGCCGGGGCCCGGCGCCCGTTGTCTCACGGCAGAAGGTCGTCTTTTCCGTGGCCATCTTGCTGGTTCTGATTTTTTCGAAATACTTCTACCTGGCGGGAATCAACAGCTACTACACTTTCTACATGATCCAGAAGTTCGGAATGTCGATCCAGAGCGCGCAGCTGCATCTTTTCGTCTTTCAGTTCTCTGTTGCTGCCGGCACCCTCATAGGCGGTCCCGTGGGAGACCGCATAGGACGGAAATACGTCATCTGGATATCGATCCTCGGAGTGTCTCCTCTCACAATTCTGCTCCCTCACGCAGGCCTCGTGGGAACAACTGTCTTGACGGTGTTCATCGGGGTCATTCTCTCCTCCGCATTCTCAGCAATACTGGTGTACGCGCAAGAGCTCATTCCCGGTAAGGTTGGAATGATTGCCGGGCTGTTTTTCGGGTTCGCATTTGGAATGGGTGCCCTGGGCTCCGCGGCGCTGGGAAGGCTTGCCGACATGACAAGCATTGCTCACGTGTACGGCCTGATTGCGTTCCTTCCGCTGCTGGGCCTGATTGCCGGCCTGCTTCCGAATATCGAAGGGCGGCGGCTGAGATCTCCCGCATAAGCGGCATCCACGGTTGTCTCTCGCTGCAATCCCACGCTAAGATGGGCCGTCTGTCGGACTGGTCCGGGGACATTCAACATCCTGGCGAGCCTTTCGCGATATCGCCGCCAGCAGGAGCATCCTATTGATTTCAGCCCTGGTAAAGAACAGCCTGAGGCCGCTTTATTCGAAAGTATTCGCCTTGCGCGTGAATATCTCCTCTCTCTATACGACGGTTCCCTCCCTCGGGCAGAAAATTCCCAATGTCGTCTATCAGACGTGGAAGACTCCCGTTCTTTCGCTTCGGCATGCATGGGCGGTACGCCGTTTTCGAAGAATGAACAGGGAGTATTCATTTCGTTTTTTCGATGACGATCAGATGAGCGCTTATATGAATCTCCGCTATTCCGGGCATCCGATTCTGAAAATCTTCAACGATATACAGGTGCCAGCCTCAAAGGTCGATGTCTGGCGATACTGCATTCTGTACCGGGAAGGCGGCATCTATTGCGACATCGACAGCGCCCTGAAAACGCCATTCCGCGAGCTGCTGCGGGACGACCCGCAGGAATTGATATCATTTGAAGGCAGCAAGTGGAGCGAGGGCAATGGCTTTGATCGTGTCACCTACTCGGACCCCGCGCTTTTTCTCCCTGCCCCCTCGGACGGCGTTCGGATGAAGCTGGAATGTCCAGATCACACCGTTCTGAATTGGCTTCTCTGCTTTGAAAAGGAAAGCCCTATCCTGGCAGAAGTCATCGATCTGATCGTGCGACATGCGGACTTTTTCAGAGGAAAGAAGTTTGCGTCTATCCTTCATGCGGTAACCCATTTTTCGGGTCCACATGCCTTGACACAGGCAGTGTGGAAAAGCGTAGAGAAAACCGGCAGACGTCCAGCACAGTGCGGCATAGATTTTTGCGGACAGGGTGTCTTCAAGCTGCCTGGCGAAGAGAACCGGTACAGAGATTCTCCACACTACACGGAGCTGCCGCGGTCGACGATCCTGTGACGAGTCTCAACAAGCCCGCTCCGCGGCCAGCTACAGTCGCAGACCCGGGTCGAGGACCCGCTTCATCTTTTCTATGAAATCCGGTTCGTTCATCTCGTGCTTGTTGATGAATTGCACTGTCCCGATCTGCAGCTTCATGCCTTCCGAGAGCTCCACCGGCTGGAGATTGACTACCATGATGCTCTTGTTTTCACTGGAAGCGAAGTTGATCTCGTTGCGCACGTTGCGGGACTCCATGGCGGCAGGGCTCATGAACACCACGAAAAGCTGGCAGCCTGTGAGGGCCTTTCCCACCTCCTCCGGCCACTCGTTTCCGGGCTCGATTCCCTCATCGTACCAGAGTCTGAAGCGGGCATCGGCAAGCTTCTTGAGGACGCTGAACACTTCCTTCATATTCCTGTGGGAGTAGCTGGCGAATACATAGGGCTTGTTTCCGCGATAGGCTTCGATAGGGGGCCTCATGGGCGGCGCCAGGCGTGCCGTCAGAGTGTGCAGTGAGAACCGGGTGCGGGGGACACTCGATGCTCGAGCGGGGGCCGCGGGGAAATTGCGGGTGGGTGAGGAACGGCGGGTGGTTTTCGCGCCTTTCGCGGCGCGCTTCAAGGGTCGCCTGGCGGTTTTCTTGGCGGAGCGCTTCGCCGGTCGCCTCAGCGTCTTCTTCGCTCGGCGCTTTGCCGGTCTCCGTGCCGCCTTCTTTGCCGAGCGCTTCGCAGACCGTCGGGCGGTCTTCTTCGCGCGACGCTTCGTCGGCCGCTTGACTGCTTTCTTTGCGGGTCTTCGCGCGGTCTTTTTTGAGCGCCGCTTTGCCGGTCTCCGTGCCGCTTTCTTTGCACCGTGTTTGGTCGGGCGCCGTGATTTCCTTTTTGCGGTCCGCTTTGCCTTCCGTCGGGGCGCCTTCTTCAGGGAGCGTTTCACTTTCCGCCGGGCGGCCCCTTTCGGGGCGCGTTTCGTCTTCCTGCGCGCACTCTTTGCAGGGGCTCGCTTCCCCTTGCGACGCACCGCCGCCTTGCGAACGGTGCGTTTCACCGCACGCCGGGCAGGCTTTCTGGTCGAGCGCTTCTTCGCCTTTTTTTTCCGTGTAGCTGATTTTTTTCCCCGCCTGGCCCGAGTGCTGCCTGTCTTTGCCATTCTGTCATCCCACTTCCGTCATTCTCTTGATATGATAGATTGGATAGCTGCCGAACCGCTTGGGGAGCACGATAACCCCCACGTATCTGCAGTCGAATGTGTTGCGCCGGTCCGCCAGCAGCAGGGAAGCAAATGCCTCGCTGGCATAGACGTTGCCAGGTCTCGTGATGGGCTCGATCCGGGCCGCCTGGTTCATATGGAAGCCGAAAAAGTTCTGCCTGTCGAGGAGAGGCTCGCGGATCCTGTAGACGGGGCCGGCGTGCAGGCCGATGCGCATGCTGAGGTCCTTCGGCAGTCCATGTTTCTCCCAGTCGGTACGACGGACAGAATCGCGCATCGCAATGGCGCACTCCGCGGCTGCGAGTGCATCCGCGAAAACGAAACAGACCGCGTCTCCCCACGTGTTGCGATACTCCGGGCTGCTCCCGGTCGTTGTCAGGGTCTCCGCGAGCGTCTTGAGAAACCCCCGGACATACTCAGGCACCTGTTCCTCTTTCAGCATGCTATAGCCGACCATGTCGGCAAAGAGAATAGCCATGGTCTGGCGAGCGTCCTTCCTGCCGGTCGTCGTCGCTTTTTTCGGCGGCGCTCCTTTTCTTCTGCCAGAGCCTTTGCGTTCCGTCACCACGGCGGTTGCCGGGTGGATGACGATAGAGGCAAAATCCGTTTCTTCCCACAACCTGACGCACTCTGAGGTGCCGCCCGGCTTGCCGTTCCGTGCCCCATCCCACACCACTATGAGAAGCGGCTCGGTTTCCAGTGAACGGCTGCGCAGAATGGCCTTGCCGAGAATGAGCTGGTTCGCATACGTGAAAAGCTGATCTTCGCCGCAATATCCGCCGCGGGAGGCCTGCTCGACGAGAGTGCTGCGGCCAATGACCTGCCGTGCCCGATTGCTCCAGACTTCCCCCGCGACGTTCACGCTCGTTGCGAAGAACTCCTCACTGTCGAAGGGAAGGACGATATTGCTCTCACCTCCGCGCTCCTGCATGCATTCGTGAAACAGCACATCCCCCCCGCACGCGGCGGAGGCATAACCGATGCGTGCGTCGAGCTTTTCCAGTTGGGCGGCAATCTGCTTCTTGACCGACTCAGCTTTCTCCAGGGGGAAGTGCGATGCTTTCCTGCCCGGCGGATCGATCATATGCCCGCTGAAGGCCACCACTGGCGGGACACTCAGCGCCTTCATGACGCGGGTATCCACCGTAGCGTATCGGTCGAGCATCTTGAGCTGGCGGCGTGTGCTGGCCAGGTTCGAGTAGTTGCGGTTGCTCCTCACGCGAGCCAGTCGATAGTACTTCTCCGCCTTGTCCTGGTGTCCCAGGATGAGAAATGCTTCGGCCAGGGTGGCCAATGTCCAGTAGTCCCGTCGGGCCGGATCCTTCATGCTTTCTGCGCAGATCTGGATGACCACACGCGCCAGACGCTCCGCAGCGGCCCTGTCTCCCATGATCAGGCTGAGGCTTGCAGCGTTGATTCCGGAGTACGGGCCCCGGCTGCGTTTGAATGCCCCGAAGTAAAGCTCCCGTGACTTCGCCAGGTGGGGGTGATCCGCGGCCCCGCCGCCTTCGGCCAGCCACATCTCCTTGTGGACACGGCCCAGGATGCCCAGAGTCTCCTCATCGAAGTTGCCATTCTTCATCAGGCCGGTGAGGAGATCCATGGCCGCGCTGAGGAAACCACAGGTGACGAGGGAGAGACTGAAAAGCTGGGTCAGCCGTACATGCTCGGGAAAGTATTTAAGCCCTTTGCCCAGGACATCATGGGCGAACATTGACTGGCCGAGGGTTGCCGCCGTCTCCCCGAGACGGAGAAAGAACCACGGGTCCTTCTCCCATACCTTCTCGTCACGGCCCTCCCACAACACATGGATGGCGCCCCCGAGCTGGTGTGCGTTCCGCTTCAAGTACGTTTCAAAATTCTGCCTGTTGGAATCCATTTTTAATCGGCTCGCCCCGCTGCGAAACCTTTCTGAAACTATAGCCGCATTTCTGCAAAACGCAAGCGACCAGCGAACGGACGTCAGCGAAGGCAGGTGGTGCTCGGCGGACTACGATGAAACGTGGCAGACATCCAGGGTAATCCCCTGGTTTCGGCAGAGATCGACATACTCCGCGGGGATGCCTTCATCAGTCACTATGCGATGGCATTCAGAGATTTGTGCAACACTGAGGAACGCCTGCTGGCCAAACTTGCTCGAATCAGTCAACACGATCAGCTCATCTGATACCTTGATCATTGATTGCTTGATCTGCACCTCGCGAAAATCGGCATCGGTGAGGCCACGCTGGGGCACGATCCCTGCCGTCCCCAGAAACGCCTTGTCGGCATGCATGGTGGCAATCATGTCCATTGCAAGCGTGCCGACGATGCTGCTGATCTCGTTCCTGAAGACCCCTCCAATGATGATGAGCTCGATGCCGGAGCATCGGGACAGCGCATCGATGACCGGAACGCTGTTGGTGACCACACGCAGGCCTTTCATTTCTCGAAGCTGGAGCGCGAGATGGTAGGCGGTTGTGCTGATGTCCAGCATGATAGTCTCTCCGGCATGCACCAGCGTTGAGGCGGCTCGGGCAATGCTCCTTTTCTCTTCAAGGCGAACGGTACGCCGCTCGGCAAACGAATGTTCAATCTGCAAAGGAGATACCCGCGCAACCCCTCCATGTGTTCGCGAAACCAAGCCTTGCTGCCTCAGGAGCATGAGGTCTTTGCGGATGGTGACTTCTGATACGCCAAATATCTGGCTCAGGGATCGCGTGCTTATCTTATGGTCCTTTTCCAGGTGGCCGAGGATTTCGTTTTGTCTGTCATTCGCCCTATTTTCCATTTCGAATAAGTAGGTACTGCGATGGCAGCTATTTGTCAAGTCTCAATATCTAGGGCTTCATATATCCAATAACTCTATAATAAATGATAATCTATTTCATAATAGTTTCATTTAACACTTGACAACTTTCGAACGAAATGTCAAAGATATTTCGAAAGCGGAGTGTTCCGCTATATCAAGTTTCAAATGGAGGTCGGAGATGCTGAAAAACAGGGGCTTGAAGACAGTCGTTTTATGGCTTGTGGTCGCGCTCATGACCATCAGCATGGCTGCTTTTGCAGCGCCCGCGGGAAAGAAACGTGTCTATTATTACGTGGGAAACTTCACCGGGCACCCCTATTTCTACGACATGCACCTGGGATTCAAGTATGCCGCGCAGAAGTTCGGATGCGAGATCATCAAGATGGGACCCGATGGCTGGGATCCAAAGGCGCAGTCCGAGGCCCTAGAGCAGGCAATTTCGAAGAAGCCTGATGGAATCGTGACGGTCATGTATGACGCATCGCCGCGACCTGCGGTAAAACGGGCAATGCAGGCCGGAATACCGGTCGTCGTCGTTGAGGCGAATGTCGAAGACAACGGCGCCCTGGCCTATATCGGTCTTGATAACTACCAGGCGGGCGTTGACACTGCGAAAGAACTCATCAAGCAGGCGGGAACGACGGGCAATGTCGTGTGCCAGGGCAACTGGGGCGCATCAAACACCGATGCCAAGGTAAAAGGCTTCGAAGATTACATCAAATCGCATTCAAAGTGGCAGATCGTCGGCAGAGTCGATGACAAGGCGAACACGGAAGCCTCCATCGAGGCCGCGAAGTCGGCCTTCAACAACTACAAGAACATGAATGCCATCGTCGGGTTGGATTCCAGCTCTGGCCCCGGCATCGGCGCTGCCATGGAAGAGCTGAAGATCAACCCCGAGAAGGTCACCGTGATCTGCCACGACAGGGAAGACACGGCTCTTGAGTACATCAAAAAAGGCTTCATCAAGGCCTCCTTGATCAACAAGACTGCTTCCTCGGCATACCAGGCAATCCTGATGCTCGAAGCTTGGAATGACGATAACATCGGGATAAAGCTCGTCCCGATCTCCCGAAATAATATCAAGGCCAAGGTGAATGCCCTTCCTGAGCTGCAGTACCTGGGAACCGCGATCATCAACAAGGACAATGTCGACGAGTTCATGCATCAGAATATTCCGCAGTTCGACACGAAGCTATTCCACTAGGGAACCGTTGGAACTATCCGCGGAGATGGGGAGCCTGGGCCCGGCTCGGTGCTCCCCTCGATAGTCACATTGATGGGGTGGGGTGGATTGCCAAATGAGCGATCAGACTGAAAACTATCTCGAGATCAACGCCATCACAAAGAAATATGGAGCCGTCGAAGCGTTGAGAGGCGTCAGCTTTTCCGTGAGACGCGGTGAGATCCATACTCTTCTCGGCGAGAATGGGGCCGGGAAGAGCACCCTCGTCAAGATCATCATGGGAGAAACAGAGCCAAACTCCGGATCGATCCGACTTGAAGGAAAGCCTATTGAGGTCTTCAATCCCCGCAATTCCCAGCAACTTGGCATTTCGATGGTTCACCAAGAGCTCGCTGTCTTCGAAAATATGACGATAGCGGAGAACATTTTCCCTTCGAGCGCTTTCAGGACATCGGCGGGTTTCATTGACAGGAAGAGGCTGCATCGGCAGACCAGAAAGAGTCTTGCCGTTTTCGAGCTGTGCCTTGAACCCGGACAGAAGCTCGATACCCTTTCTCTCGCACAGCAACAGATGGTCGAGATACTGCGCGCCATCAGCCTCCAGCACAAGCTCCTTCTTCTAGATGAGCCAACATCGGGGCTCGATGCGGCGGAATCCCAGCGGCTGATGCGCGTTCTGAAAAAGCTCAGGGATGATGGAATCACGATCATCTACATCTCGCACAGGATACGGGAAATCCTCGAGATCAGTGACCGCGTGACTGTGCTGCGGGATGGCCGGGACATAGGCACCTATGCGAACAATTCCGCCCTGACGGCTGATGAGCTCATCAGCAAAATGGCGGGTCGTGAGTACAGTGCCCGTCTCTTCGGCAATAAGAGGGACAAGACTGTCGATACCGGTGATGTCCTGCTGGAAGCGAAAGGCCTCGCGAAGCAAAAAACCTCACCCCCGATCGACTTCAAGCTTTTCAAGGGGGAGGTCCTGGGCTTCTTCGGGCTTGAAGGATCGGGCACAAACCAGCTTTCCCGCATGATGTACGGTCTTGAAGGCATGGATCACGGAGAGCTTCATTTCAAGGGTGCACGGGTGAACGCGATCATTCCGAGCGCGCTCCTGGGGCTCAACATCGTCTACCTGAGCCAGAACAGGAAACAGGCGGGATTACTGTTGAACATGCCTGCAACGGACAACATGAGCGTGCCGGTGCTGGAGAAGTTCTCCCGGCTCGCGCTCCTCGACGTCAAGGGGCTCAGAAATCATACCAACACGTACATTCGGAAGTTTTCAATCGTGATCTCCTCCTTGCGTACCAAGCCCCGGCAACTGAGCGGGGGCAATCAACAGAAGCTTATGCTTTCGATCTTCCTGGGAACCGAGCCGGCGTGCATGATCGTCAATGAGCCGACGCGGGGGATCGATGTCGGCGCCAAGGCGGAAATCCATGATTTTATCATGAAAATCGCCAATAACGGTGTCGGTGTCATCGTGTTCAGCTCCGACCTACCGGAGCTTCTCAGCATCTCGGACAGGATCATCGTCATGCACGACAAGAAAATAGCCGGCGAGCTCACCTGGCCGAATCTGGATGAGAGCCTAGTGATGACCCTTGCCGCTGTAGGCGGTGAGCGCGGAGACTGCGCATAATTATGGCAACAAACATACCCATGACTGATAAGCTGGGAGAAAAGGCCCTGGGCTGGAGACCAGGACTCGGATTCAACGTCGGGCCCTTCTCCATCATTATCGTGATGCTGGCAGCATGCGTGCTGCTGGCGCTGACAAGCAGCACCTTTCTGTCATACACGAACATTTATTCCGTCCTATTCGGGGTCTCGATTCAGTTTTATGCCCTTATCGGGCTCACCATTCTCATGATTCTTGGGGAGATCGACCTGTCTGTCGGGGCGGTCTATGCATTCAGCGGCGCATTTGCGGGGCAGCTGATCGTTCTCTACCATGTTCCCCTGGTCCCCGCTTTGATTGCTTCTCTGATAGTGTCCACCTCCTTCGGACTGTTGTCTGGCTTTCTAGTTACGCGATTCCGATTGAACTCCATGATGATAACGATCGGGATGATGACAATGGTCAAAGGTCTCTTTTCCGTTCTTGTTCGCGTCCTGCAGGGCAGATTGTTTCCCTCGGACTACCGGGCCATCGTAAAGTTCCAGATCTTCGACATCCATTGGTCGATCATAGCGATGATCGTGATCGTGGTGGTGATCGAGTTCATGCTGCGCAGGACCGCTGCATGCAAGAAGCTGTACATCATCGGCGAGAACATCGAAACCGCAAGAATTTACGGGGTCAAGACAAACAAGATAAAGATGATCGCGTTTGCCTTCTCCGCCTTTTCCGCCGCCGTGGGCGGGCTCATCGCGGCTTCGCGAATTACAAACGCAAACATCGTGACAGGTGAAGGACTGGAGTTCACCATGATTACGGCGGTCGTCCTCGGGGGGGCCAGCCTCTTCGGCGGAAAAGGCTCCCTGGTCACCTCCGTTGTCGGGCTGCTCTTCCTTGCCGTCGTGAACAACGGGATGATCATTTACAAGATCGAGCCGCTCATCCAGCAGTGCGTCATGGGCGCGATTCTCATCGTCGCCGTCTTCATTGATACGAGATTGAATCGTAGCAGGGGCTGATCCCGAAAAAGAGGCTGAAAGATATGGAACTGGTCAGATCCTTGCTGAAAAAAAACGAACCTGCAGCCGTGGGCCTTTCCGTAATCATGGCGATCGTGCTGGCAACCTGCTCGCCTCACTTCATCGATGTATACAATTTCGATTCCATCCAGACAAGCATTGCCCCGAGCGGGATTATCGCGCTGGGCATGATGATCCTGCTCATCACCGGCAGTTTCGATCTCTCGGTAGGCTCGATGATGAGTCTCGGCGGGGAAGTGGCCGCCATCTTCATGACGCAGGGATTTCCGG
>JBEKVA010000056.1:0-15129 GCA_049514475.1 Spirochaetia bacterium | reverse complement strand
CGCGTCGAAGTGGCGCATCCTGATGGTCTCAAGCACCTGACGGTAGCCCTCGGCCCCCTCCTCCGCCCCGTGCGCGGCGGTGATGAGCATGTCGGTGATGCCTTTCATCGCGGAAAGGACCACCGCGACGCGCTCTTTCGCCGCCGCGGCCGCGATGATCTCCGTGACGCTTTTCATGCGCCCGGCATCCGCCACCGAGCTGCCGCCGAACTTCAGAACTCTCACCTGTTGTTACTCCCCCATGACCTTGATGATCACCCGCTTGGGCCGCCGGCCGTCGAACTCCGCGTAGTAGACCTGCTGCCAGGGCCCCAGGTCCAGCCTCCCGTCGGTGAGGGGAAGGATCACCTCGTGCCCGATGAGCAGGTTCTTCAGGTGGCTGTCGCCGTTGGTCTCCCCCGTGCCGTGGTGACGGTAGTCGGGCCGGCGGGGCGCGAGGGTCTCCAGCCACTCGTCGATGTCCTGGATCAGGCCCTGCTCGGCGTCATTGACGTACACCCCCGCCGTGATGTGCATGGCGGAGACGAGGACCATTCCCTCGCGGCAGCCGCTTGCGCGCACCGCCTCTTCGACCTTCGCGGTCATATTGATGTACTCCCGTTCCCGACGGGTAGTGAATGTCACATACTCTGTATGGAACTTCATGAGGCGGCTCCGGTGAGGCGAAAATACACTGTTTCGCGGCCGCAGGTCTACGCGGCTACGCCACCTTCATGGCCGACCACTTCTTCCACTGGTACCACTGCTCGGGGTTCTGGGAGACGTACTTCTGCCAGAGCTCCAGGCAGTCGCGCGCGGTGCTCTCGGGCTTTCTCTGCACGGAGACGTCCTCGAGTATCAGGGTATAGCGGTCGTGGGCCGAGCGCTTGAGGAAGGCGCCGACTACCGGCGCGCCCGAGCGATGGGCGAGCACGTCGATGGTGTTGTCGAAGTAAAGCTCGCGGCCGAGCAGCGTGATGGTGTGGCTGGGCCGCCGCCTCCAGGCGTCGACCTCGTCGCACTGGGTCATCAGCACGCGGTTGGATTTCAGGGACTCCAGGGCGCGCAGGAAGATCGAGCCGCCGTGGCTGGAGGAGATGAACTGCGTGGTGCAGTGCTTCGCCTGTTCGTTCAGGTTCTTGGCCAGCCGCACGGTGGCGCACTCCAGGATCACGCTCACCGGGAAGCCCTTTAGCTGCAGCACCCACGGGATGAACTCCACCGCGCCCCAATGGGCGGTCACCAGGATGCAGCCCTTCCCCTGCTCGAGGGCCTTCGTCAGGATGTCCGCTCCCTGGATCTCGAAATGCTGGTTGGTGTATTTCGCGACGGTATGGTAGTCGAGATAGGCGGAGAACATCTTCTCGAAGTAGTGAGTGAAGATGCCCTTGAAGGTTTCCTTCACCACCTTTCGCACGTAGCTCTCCTTCTGCCCTGAGAGGACGTCGCGGACGTTTTTCTCTATCAACCGCTTTTCCTTGCGGTTGACCAGGTAGTAGAGAAATCCAAGGGTGTGAAGGTAGCGCTGCGCAATCCGGGGACTCATGTGTCGGAACAGGAAGACATTGAAGCTGGACTGGAAGAATACGGAGATTTTGATTTTCATACCAACCCCCCTGACATGATGGATTCTTTCGAATTTCACCACGCGAGGATTGGAGATGCAAGCTTTATTTTATTAAATATACATTTTTGCCAAATTGCTTAAATTTTCGGCGTGACGATCCTTTCAAAAACCTCCTGGAAGGCCTCCGCCACCCGACGCGAAAATTGGGTTCCAATGTTCTTCTGGATTTCGCGGGCTGCCTGCCGGGGGGGCATGCCGCGGCGGTAGGGGCGTGAAGAGGTCATGGCGTCGAAGGCATCCGCCACCGCGACGATCTGCGCCCCCAAGGGGATGTCGTCGCCGGCCAGCCCGTCAGGGTATCCCTTGCCGTCCCAGCGCTCGTGGTGATTGCGGATAAGGTACATGTGGTTCTTGATGAAGGAGATGGGTTGCAGGATTTCCACCCCTTTCAGAGGGTGCTTCTGGATGATTTTGAACTCGGCGCGGGTGAGGGTCTTGGGGCTTCGCACGATGGACTCAGGGATGCCGATCTTGCCGACATCGTGGAGGATGCTGCCGAACCTGATGTACTCGATCTCGGCCTCTGAAATTCCCAGCACCCGCGCCGCCTCGACCGCCATGGTGGACACCCTCTCCGAGTGACCGCGCGTGTAGGTGTCCTTCTCCTCGATTGCCTGCACCAGGGCGCGCACCGAGCTGACGTAGCTTCCCTTCAGCTCCTCGTCCATGGCTGCCCTCTGCAGGGCGGTGGCGATGTTGTTGGCGAAGATCGAGAGGAACTCCACATCGTTGGTGGTGAGCTTTTCCTTGAGGGGCCGACGGTCGGCCCCGAGGATGCCGATCACCTTTTCCTCCGCGATCAGGGGGCAGACGATGAAGTTGGAGGGGTTGAAGTCCGCCAGGATCCTGTTCGACGGGTTGAGGCCGGCCGCCCCCGGGTCCCTGATCAGGACGGGCCGCTTCTTGCGCAGCACCCTGATCATGAGGTTCTGCTCCCGGGTCAGCGGAATCCGGTAGTGGCTGATCTTCGTCATCGCCTCGGCGGCTTCTCCCACCCCGTAGCGGTACTCGAGGAACTCCCCTTTCTGGTCCACCAGCATGATCATGGCCCTGTCGAACCCCAGCACCTCCACGATAGGCTTCATGGTCTGCTCGAGGACCTGTTGCGTGTCGGTGATCGATACCAGGGCCCGGGTGGCCTTGTTGATGGACTTCAGCACGTCGACCTTCTGCAGCAGGTCGATGTTCAGCGCGGAGAGCTCGGCGAACTTCTGCCGCAGCAGCGTCTTGTCGCGCTCGATCTCCTCAAGGGCGTTGAGGAGGTTCGATTTCCTCGTGGAAAGGCGGGAGAGGAAGTTGCTGAGCCTGCCGGAGAGCAGGCTCCAGGAGACGATCACCTCGCAGTACTCCCCGCCCTCGAACTGGCAGGGGTTCTCCTCGATCTTGCCCGGGGGGACCCCCCAGATGGCGGGGATGGCCGCGTAGATGCCCTTGTTGTACTCGCAGATGTCCTTGGAGACGGGGATGCCCGTTTTCCAGTGCCAGCGCACCACCGCCCTGCCGGGCGCGTCGTAGACCAGCTCGACGATCTTGGTGGTGTTCAGCTTCGAGTTCAGCAGGTTCAGTCGCCGCAGCATGCCGATCGGGGTGGCAAAGATGTTCAGGAAGAGCTTCTGGACATAGCTCATTTCCCTTTTCATCATGGTTTCGAAACCGACGTCGAAAGCGACATTCGAGTTGCCGGTGATCCTGCGGGCGTTTTCGAACATCACCACCGTGACGGCACTGGACATCCAGTTGTTCTCGTCGGAGAGGTACTCCTCCGGGTCGGGCATCGTCGAGTAGGGCGCCGGTATGCCGACGAACAGCTCGTTGACCCTGTCGGGAAACCTGTGGCGGATGTATTCGATGATGGCACGGCTGTTCAGGCAGCTAGTGTTCTTCTCGTCTTTTGGCACACTATATCCTTGCCACGATTGGGTGGAACGCGTTCTCCCCTGCTTCAGTATCGGCAGCATCGGGCATTTACTTTTTCAGCTACGGAACACCGCCGCGCATGGGTTGACGGCGGTACGTTAGTGCAGCATGCGGGCGCTCTTGCCCCTCCCGCGGCTTAGAAACAGCTTTCCCGGCCGGTCGTGTAGGTTTCCAGTTTTTCTTTGTCCACATCGTATCCGAGCCGCCTGCCGGTAATGACAGGGGCCTTTCCCCCGTGGCCGAACGTGTAGTTCTCCCTGGTGATGTTCCCGGCGAAGATGTACCCGTCGTAGGAGCCATCCACGTACAGCGCGTCCGGCATGAGCGAGGCAGAGGCCCGCCCCGCCGCGGAGAGGATCCCCGTTTCCCCCACGTGGCAGCCCGCCTGGAGGGAAAGGCCTTCCTCGTGGGCAGCGGCCCGCATTGCGAGCGCCCTCAGAATGCCGCCGTTTTTTGCCAGCCGGATGTTGATCATGCGGAAGGAGCCCTCGGCGGCAAGGGCGTGCACGTCCGCGGGGGTAATGGCGGATTCGTCTGCGGCCAGCATGAAACCCTGCGACCCCCAGTCTCGAACGAACTGGAGGTTTTCACTTTTGCCTCTCCCGAAGGGTTCCTCGATCATGTTCACGCCGTACGTGCGGAGCAGCGGCAGCATTTCACGGGCGTCCTCGAGGGACCAGGAGGCATTGGCGTCCACGCGGACGTCGAATGCATCGCCGAGAACTCCGCGCACGAGGCCCAGGGCTGCATTGGCATACTCCCGGCTTTTTCCCAGCTTCACGCGAATGCTGGTGACCTGGCTGGTCTTGAAGAAGTTGACGAATATCGCTGATGCCCTCAAGGGGAGAATCGGCAGCGTTCCCCCGTAGACCACCTCGCGTACCGCAGGCCCGCTTCCCAGCAGGCCATAGATGTCGGTCTCCTCGGTGCGGCAGGCGCAATCAAGGAGCGCTTCCTCGATCCCGCAGAGCAGGGGGAGCTCGTGATGGTCGACCTTCACCGACTCCAGCCAGAGCCGAAGCTCCGGCCAGCCCAGCTGCCTGGCGGCAAGAGGTGACAGGAGCCTCTTGACAATGGCGGCCGCCGCCGAAAGACGGCCCGACGTGCCCGCTGTATCACCGAGGCTTCCGGTCACGTAGTCCCGAACCAGGGCCTCGCCGTAGCCCACCCCCGCGTCGCATGTTATCTCCACGATGAAAGAGTCGCAGGCGGCGCGCGTTGCCATCCCGTGTGTGATTTCCCACGTGAAGGGGATGCTGATACTGTAAATTTTCGCTTCCAGGATTTTCATGCGGGGATCATTCCTAGCGCAGCACCGCCACCTTGCGGCTGATGAGCGCGTTCTGCGCGGCCTGCAGGGACCGGGCCAGCCCAGAGAACAATGCCCCGGGGAAAAGGGACATCGTCGTGCGCACCGGGCGGCTTCCCAGCAGTTCGAGTGACACGAGAAGCGATCTCTTTCGCTTCTTCACGGCGAGACGCAGAAACCTGACCAGCAGGATGAGGAATGTTTCCCAGTTCCTCTGGTAGCGCAGCCGGCTGCGGGTGTATGGCCGGAAGGCTCGCTGGCTGTAGGGCCCGATGTATCCATCGGCAAGGGCCCTCTCGTACAGCGGCGTGCCTGGGAAGTAGGCGAGGAAGAACACGTTCAACCGAACGCTCCAAGGAGTATCGAGGATGTAGCGGTAGGTGCGGGCCACGTCGTCGCGCGATTCGTACGGGTTATCGATGATGAAATCCAGGTGCAGGCGAAGGCCGCGCGTCCGGGAGTAGGAAGCGATCTCCTCTCCAGCGGCCCGCACCTTCGCGATGCTCAGCGTGCGGTTGTACACCTCATCGAGCACCCGCTGGCTGCCCGACTGCACGCCCATCTGCACCGTGGTAAGGCCAACGTCCATGAGCGCCTCCGCCTTGTCTTTGCGCCAGGTCCGGGCGCTCACCGCAACGCCGAAGGGCAGGCCGATTTTTTCCTTGTACAAGGCGGCGAAGGTCTCCAGCTGTGAAAGGGGGCGGATAAAGAAATCATCATCGCCGAAGGCCACGAACTCGATATAGGGAAGCCTCTGCAGTTGCCAGGCAAGCTCCTCGATGACCCGCTCCACTCCCTGCATCCGCAGTACGCTACGCCCCCACAAGGCGGTGTAGCGGCAGTTGTTGCAGTAGGCGCAGTCGTGCGGACAGCCGCGCGAGCTCATGTAGTAGAAGATCGGGACCCGGTACGGGTACCCTGCCAGGCGAGCCTTCAGCGCATCTGCCGTCAGGGCCTCGAGGGTTCCGTCCAGCAGGTACTGATCCGCCAGGTCGAAGTCGTAGTAGGGAAGGCTATCCAGGTTGTTGAAAGGAGGACGGACCGGGTTGGTGACCAGGGAGCCGTCGACGCGAAACGCGAAGTTGGGGGTCGCCGTCCAGTCAGCACCTCTTTCGAGCCTGTCCACCAGGTCGATCACTGCCTCATCACCTTCGGAGAAACAAATGCCGTCAGCGGAACCCAGGCCTATCTCAGGCACGGAAATGCAGTGCGGCCCTCCCAAGATCACCTTCAGGTCCGGGAATCGCTCGTGCACGTAATCGGTCAGCTGGACGGCGCGGATGGCATAGCTGGAGTAGACGGAAATCATGACAATGTCGACGTCGCTCAACAGCCCGTCGAGCAGGGCCATCTCGGAACGAGAGTACTCCAGTGGCTCGGTCCTCGAAAGGAAGACCAAGCGCACCGAGTGTCCCGCGCGCTTCAGCAGAGCAGCGACGAGCCGCGAGCCATCCGTGGAGAGACGGCCTGTGACATTTGCAAGAAGGACCTTCATGGGCTGTCCAAACAGAGTATCTCAGCTATCCTTCCCGGTCAAGGAAAACTCCAATCCGATGAAATATGTCTCCATCGAGTCCGACCTGCTCGCCTTGGGCTTGAACGCGCGGGCAGCGGCGAACAGTGAGCGCATGTCCGCGAGGATCTCCTTTTCCTCACCGCCCTGGAAGATCTTCAGCACGCAGCTTCCGCCGGGCGCCAGGCAGGTGCGGCAGATGGCCAGGACCTGCCGGCCGATGTCGGCGGAGCGCACGGTGTCCAGCGTCCTGGTGCCCGTGGTGGAGGGGGCCGCGTCGGAGACGACCGCGTCGAAGGGCCCTGCCGTGACGATTTCGGCGAGCATCTCTTGCGTGAAGAAGTCTCCCTGGAAAAACCTGTAGTTCTTCCGCGCCAGGAGCTTTTCATCGGGCATGTTCAGGTCGACGCCGGTGACGCTGCCTGCCCCTGCCAGGAAGTCCAGGATGAACAGGCTCCAGCTTCCCGGGGAAGCCCCGAGGTCGAGCACGCGCCAGCCCGGGCGCAGCGGATGATGCTTCTCCTGGATCTCCTGCAGCTTGAACACCGAGCGGGCCGGGTACCCCCCCTCCTTCGATTTGCGGTAGTAATAGTCGGGCTTGCCCTTCATGGTGGCTCGACGGTAGCAGAGGGCGGGGGATGCGGCAAGGCCGCCGGCGCCGCCCGCGGCGTCGGCGGATTGACTCCCCTCCCGTAGCGGCGTAACTTGTTGCCATGGCAAGCTTTCTGCGCCGACCGCTGCCGCACCGTTACTACAACGCCACCATCATCCTGATCGTGGCCAACGTGCTCGTGTTCCTCTTCGGCCTTGTCGATCGGCAGGGAAGGCTGGTGCCGCTCTACCTCATTCCGTCGTACGTGCTGCAGGGGGGGGCCTGGTGGGAAGTGCTCACCTACATGTTCATCCACGCGGGATGGGGGCACATTTTTTTCAACATGCTCGCCCTTTTCCTCTTCGGGATCCAGCTCGAGCAGCGCATGGGCAGCAACGAGTTCCTTCTCTACTACTTCGTGTGCGGCATCGGCGCGGGGATTGCGACGGTCTTCATCAACTTCGCCCTCGGCATGGGGATGATCCCCGTCGTGGGCGCCTCGGGCGCCATCTATGCCCTGCTGCTCGCCTTTGCCGCCTTCTTTCCGGATGCGCGGATTTTCATCTTTGGGATCCTGCCCATCAGGGCACCAATCGCCGTGGCGCTGTTCGCCGGGATCGAGATCGTTTCCCAGCTCGTCAGTTTCCGATCAGGAGTGGCACACCTCACGCACCTCTCGGGTCTCCTCTTCGGCTACCTCTACCTGGTGGTACGCTACGGCATCAATCCCCTCGCGCTCTTCTTTCGCAGGAGATAGCACCCGATACTAGAGGAGCCGGATGCGTACACTGACATCGCTCCTCCTGCTCCTCTTCACTGCCGTCCTTGCCCCTGCCGATGAGCGGCTGTTCATCCGGCCCTGGGTCGAGCTTGAGCCCCTGGTGCGCATCGATGCCGGCGCCTATCCCATCCCCATCGATGTCGCTCAGCGGCAGCTCCTGGAGGAAGGCAGGGTCCTGTTCTCCGGCATGGTCTACGGATGGACCTTCACCTACATCCCCGGTGACAGGGAGCGGCGGGTGCAGGAGAGCTTCGTGCTCACCCCGGTGGCCGAGATTCCCTGGGGCAGCCCCCGGCTGGTCGTGCGGGAAACCGAGGTCGAGGACCAGAAGCTGTGGGCCCGTCTCTCCTACACGATGAGCGCAGATGAGGCGCTCCGCCGGGCCGCCTGGGAAAGCAACACCGCCGAGCTTTCCACGGGGCGGGGGAAGGCCGCCGCCAATGCGGGCCCGCCGGGCAAAGGCGCCTCGCTGCAGGACGCCATCCGGGACGCCATCCGTCTCAGCCTGGACACCCGGTTCGTGAACAAGCCGCGGCAGATCAGCGGGGAGGTTGTCCTCTGGGATGACCCGCAGGCGTTCGTGCGCTCGGGGGTGTATTCGACCGTCGCCAAGGTGAAACTGCTGGTCCGGGAGCTTATTCCCTATAGAATTTTCTGAGCCGAAACACTATCTTCTATAAATGCTGAAAAGAAGCGTCCCGCTCGCACTGACCCTCCTTTTGCTGTGCGCGGGCATCCTCATGGCGGCCGAAGCGCCCGCCGCTTCGAAGACCCGCAATTTCGTGATCGCGCAGATCCCGCAGCACGTGAGCCTCGATCCCCTGCATACCTTCACCTCATTCGAATCCCAGTTTTACACAGGCATCTACGAAGGGCTGGTCGTGGCGAATCCCATGACCCTCGAACCCGAGCCGGGAGTCGCCTCCAGTTGGGAATCCTCGGACAAGGGGAAGACGTGGCGCTTCACGCTCCGTCCGGATGCCCGTTATTCCAACGGTGACAGGGTCCGCGCCCAGGATTTCGTTGCCTCCTGGCTGCGCATGCTGAATCCTTCCAACAATGCCGAGTACTCCTTCCTCTTCGACGTGATCGAGGGAGCCCATGCTTATCGCACGGGAACGCAGAAAGACCCCGCCACCGTGGGCATCAAGGCCGTCTCTGATGACCTTCTGCAGGTCGAGCTGGAAGCCCCGGCCGCCCATTTCCTGAAGCTGCTGACGCACATCGCCTTCCTTCCCCTCCATCCCACCCTGGTGCGCTCCACCGGCTGGGAAGGGGCCTCAACGGTGATCGGCAATGGGCCTTTCGTCATGAAAAGCCGCAGCGACTCTGAAATCGCGCTGGAAAAGAACCCGTATTACTGGGACGCGGCGAACGTCGGCATGGACACCGTGAAGTTCCGTTTCATGGAGGACTCCGCGGATGCCACCGACGCCTACATTACGGGCAAGATCCAGTGGGTCACCGCCTCCCTTGTCAACTCCGACAAGCTGATTGCCTCCGACAAGCTCGAGGTGTTCCCGATGTTCGGGACCACCTACTTCTTCTTCGTCTGCGACCAGGCCCCGTGGAGCGACTGGCGCGTACGCAGGGGCCTTGCGCTCCTTGCCCCCTGGGACCAGGTCCGCTCCAAGGATGTCTTCTTCTTCCCCTCCGACCTCCTGATCCCGTCCATCCCCGGCTACCCCTCCGTGAAGGGGATCGCCGCGCAGAACATCGAGGAGGGAAAGAAGCTGCTCGCGGATGCCGGGTATCCCGACGGCCGCGGCCTTCCTTCCGTGATCGTGAAGCTCGGCAAGGATTCCAGCGCGAAGACCTACGTGCAGAAGATCGCCGACACGTGGAAGTCGCTGATCGGGCTGCAGGTCGTGGTGAAAGAGGTGGATCCTGATTCGTATCTCGCGGAAACGCGCAAGCGGGATTTCACCCTGGCCATGTCGACCTGGATCGGCGACTACGCGGACCCCCTCACGTTCCTGCAGCTGTGGACCACCGGCAGCAACCTCAACGATGCCCGGTTCTCCGACCCCGAGTACGACGCGGCGGTGAAGGACTCCATTTCCCTGATGGACAGCGCCAAGCGCTACCGCAGGCTCGCCGACGCCGAGCAGATCCTGCTCACAAAGGCGGCAATCCTCCCGCTGGATCACAGCCCCGCCATCAACCTGATCAACACCGGGAGCGTCGACGGGTGGTTCTCCAACCCGCTGGACGTCCATCCCCTGAAGTTCCTGAAATACAAGAGCAGGCTGACGCCCCCGGGCATCACGATGCTCGTTCACTAGTAGAGAAGAGAGACCGAAAAACACCGCGTTCGGGGAGGAGCAATCGCATGCCGTCTGTAGAGATACGTCCGGGCGTCTACTGGATCGGGCTGAACGACAGGACCACAGATCTCTTCGAGGGCATCTGGCCGGTCTCGGATTCCGGTGTCACCTACAATTCCTACCTCCTGCGCGATGAGAAGAACGTGATCATCGACCTGGCAAAGGGCTTCAAGACCGACGAGTACTTCGAAAAGATCGAATCAATCGTGCCGCTCTCCGAGATCGACTACATCGTGGTCAACCACATGGAGCCCGACCACACGGGGGCCATCCGGGCCCTCTCCCGCATCCCGCGGCGGCTCACCCTCCTTGCCACCGAGAAGGCGCGGGAGATGCTCGCGGCTTTTTACGGCATCACGGAAAACGTGAGGGTCGTGGCAGACGGTGAGGAGATCTCTCTCGGAAAACGCACGCTGAAGTTCGTCCACGCCCCCTTCGTGCACTGGCCCGAGACCATGGTGACCTACGACGCGGTGGACAAGATCCTCTTCTCCTGCGATGCATTCGGCGGGTACGGCGCCCTGCCCGGGACCATCTTCGACGACCAGTGCTCCGACCTCATCTTCTATGAGCGGGAAGCGCTGCGCTACTACGTGAATATCGTGGCGAAGTTCAGCAACCCCACGCTTGCGGCCATCGGAAAGCTCTCCGGGGTTCCCATCGACGTCATTGCCCCCTCCCATGGGCTGGTGTGGCGCCGGGATCCGGCGAGGATCGTCGAGCTGTACCGCCGGTGGGCCGAGCTTGCCAAGGGTGGCGGCGAAGTAGGGGTCACCCTGGTCTACGGCTCGATGTACGGGAACACCGAGAAGATGATGAACGCCGTTGCCCAGGGCATCTCCCGTGCCGGTATCCCGGTGGAGATCTTCGACGCGGCGCGCACCCACACCAGCTACATCCTGCCGTCCCTGTGGACATACCGCGGCATCATGATCGGCGCGCCCACCTACGAGGGGGCCCTGTTCCCGCCGGTGGCCCAGGCCATCGACATGGCAGGGCTGAAGCGCATCGTGAATAAGAAAGCGGCGATATTCGGCAGCTACGCCTGGAGCAAGGGCGGCATGGCGGCCTTCCAGAAACAGGTGGAGCCGCTGAAGTGGCAGGTCACCGACGTGCTGGAGTTTCGGGGCAGCCCCGATGCCGCGCTCTTGAAGAAGGGCGAGGAGCTGGGCGAGCGCTTCGCGGCGGCAGTGAAGACGCCATAGCCCTTCCGCGGTATACCGCGGAAGGGATGGCGAGGGCGGCCGAGGCCAGGGATGGCCGGAAGGCCGCCCGCGGCGCGCCAGGCCGGGCCGACAGTTATTTGACCCTTGCGGCAATCTACGGTACAATGGATGCCATGAAATCCCCCCGAAAGACCGCGCGCCACACACCTACGAAGTATAAAGTAAACCAGGAGATCGTGTATCCGCTGCAGGGCGTCGGTCACATCAGCACCATCGAGGAGAGACCGTTCCGCGACAAGAAGCTGATGTACTACATCATCTACCTCGAAGTCTCCGACATGACCGTTATGGTCCCCGTGGACAAGGCCGACGAGCTGGGCATCCGCGCCATCGTGGGAAAGAAGGAGTCGCAGAAGGCCCTGCGCCTGATCGCCGAGGAGTTCGAGCCCGTCCCCGCGGACTGGAAGCTGCGCTACCAGATGAACCTGGATCTGCTGAAGAAGGGGAGCATCCTCGATATCGCCAACGTCGTGCGCGCCCTGTACCACCGCAGCCGCATCAAGGAGCTGCCCATCCTCGAGCGCAAGCTCTACGACAGCGCGCTGAAGCTCCTCATTGACGAGATCTCCTTCTCCCTGAACAAGAGCAAGGAGGACGTCGAAGAGCTGGTGTTCGCCAAGCTCAAAGTCAATGCGAAGTGACCCCGCCGAGCTGCGCCGCAATCGTCACCGCCGCCGGCACGAGCGTGCGCATGGGCCGCGAAAAGAAGGAATACCGCTGTCTTGACGGGGTCCCCGTCCTCGCGCGGCGCACGCGCTCAATGTTCGCTGCTGCAGGCTATGCCGTTGAAAATGTGGACTGCGTCGTCGCCCTCGAGGCCCCGAAAATTCTCCCGCATATTCCCGACATCAGGCGCGCCCTCGCGGAGGACATGGAGATCGCGGTGGATCGTGTCAGCGTGAAAGGAAAGACGGCAGAGGGCCTGGGTGCCGTTGGCGCCGGGCAGGCCGTTGGCGCCGGGGCGGTTGCCTTGCTCCGCGAGCGTGGTGCATGAGCGCCGCACGCATCCCGTGGGCCAGGATCGTCTCGGCGATGAACGCGCGTCTGGCGGCCGAAGGCGCAGCGCTGCCGTCCGTGTCCGCGGTGGCGCAGCAGAACAGCGACCCCTTCCGCGTGCTCGTTGCCACGATGATCTCCCTCCGGACAAAGGACGAGGTCACACGGAAGGCAGCCGACAGCCTGCTCTCCGCGGCCCCCACGCCGCAGGCCCTCGCCGCCCTGCCGGAAGCGCGCATCGAGCGCCTGATCTACCCCGCGGGCTTCTACCACACCAAGGCGAAAAGCCTGCGCGCAACCGCGCGCGCCCTGGTGGACCAGCACGCCGGCACGGTACCATCGGAGATGGAGGCGCTGCTTTCCCTCACGGGTGTGGGGAGGAAGACGGCCAACCTTGTGCTGAACCTGGGATTCGGCCTGCCGGGCATCTGCGTCGATACCCACGTGCATCGCATCTCCAACCGCATGGGGTGGGTGATGACGAAGAACCCCGAGCAGACGGAGCGGGCCCTCATGGAAATCCTTCCGAAGCGATACTGGATCACAATCAACGAGCTGCTGGTGCGCTACGGGCAGAGGGTCTGCACGCCGCTTTCACCGCACTGCAGCACCTGCCCGGTGAGCCGATGGTGCGCGCGGGCGGGGGTGGGGAGGAGCAGGTGAGGGGGAACAGGTGCTGGTGACGGCGGCGATCATCGAGCAGGACGGCAGGGTCTTCATCGCGAAGCGCCGGCCGGGGAAGCACATGGGGGGCAAGTGGGAGTTCCCCGGCGGGAAGATCGAGCCGGGAGAATCCCCCGAGGAGTCCCTTGCCCGGGAGCTGCGGGAAGAACTGGCGGTGGAGGCCCAGGTCGGGGAGTTCCTGTGCCGCTGTTCCTACGCGGGGGACGGGGTGAGCCTCGAGCTGCTCGTCTACCGGGCCAGCATCAGCGCGGGCACGCCGCAGCTGCTGGAGCACCAGGAGATGCGCTGGGTCTTGCCGGAGGAGCTTCTGTCATATGATCTTGCGGATTCAGATCGGAAGGTCGTTGAGAACCTGTTTCTTCGAAGATGAGGACGCACGCCGCCGCAGGCTCTCACCGCGGCGGCGCACTCGGGGTTCCTACTTCTTCACCTTTGCCTTCAGCGCCGCTTCCTTGAACGTCTTGCTGAATGTGAATCGGGGAACCTTGGTCGCCGGCTTGGCGGGAATGGCGATGTCCTGGCCGGTCAGCGGGTTGCGCCCGATGCGCGCCGCGCGGGCCGGGCGGATGCGGATGAACATCTTCCCGATCTTGCCCAGGGCCACGCGCTCACCGCGCATGACGCCCCCGCCGACGATCTCGTAGAGATCTTCCAGGACCTGCTTCACGTCTTTCCTGGGCAGCCCATTCTTCTCCGCGAGATAGCCGATCATGGAAGCGCTCGTGAGCTTCTCAGGCGCCTTCACTGCCGCCTTCTTTGCTGGTGCTTTTGCCACTGTTTTTTCCCCTCCCGTTGGAGCTCTCTCGTGCGACCCACGGCCGCATCACTTGCCGATAGGATATATCGGGTGCAGTGAAATGTCCAGTGCCGGGCGGCCTTATTGACACTTCGCCCTGCCGGTCGTAGCATGGCGCCTCAATAGAAACCGCATGAGAACAGAAAGCTGTTTCCCTGAGGGGAGCGTCATCGCCGATCTTCACAGCCCGGACAAGTACGAGGCTCTCCGTGAGCTGATCCATCGTGCGCCGGTGTTCCAGCACCTGGCCAGCCGCGAGGCGCTGGTGGAGGCCGTGGTGGCGCGCGAGCGGCTGCAGTCCACGGGTCTCGGCCACGGAGTGGCGGTCGCGCACGGCCGGGTGGAGGGCGTGCAGCGCATCCTCATCGGCCTGGGCGTCCACCGCGAGGGCATTGCCTACGATTCCCCCGACGGGGAGCCCGTCAGGCTGCTGTTTGTAATCGCCTCCCCTCTTGCCGTGTCCCTCGACTACCTGCAGGCCCTGTCCACCCTGGTGCGCTGCCTGCGGGACAGCGAGACACGCACCTGCCTGTGTGATGCCGCCAGCGCGCGGGAGATCGAGAAGCGCCTGCGTGAGGCTTTCACCGCCGCCAGGAGCGACTGGGCCGCCACCGACATCAAGGCCGTCGTGGACGGCTGATCGAATGCTCCTCATTCCCGCCATCGATCTTCGGGGGGGCCGCTGCGTGCGCCTCCTGCAGGGTAGCTTCTCCCAGGCGACCTCCTACGCCGATGACCCGGTGGGCATTGCGCGCGGCTTCGCCGAACGCGGTGTGCGATGGATCCACATCGTGGACCTGGACGCCGCCGAGGGAAAAGGAGCCGATAACCTCTCCGTCATCCAGCGCATCCGGGCGGCCGTCCCGTGCCGTCTCCAGGTAGGCGGCGGCGTTCGAAGCTCGGAGCAGGCCAACAGGCTGCTCGGCCTGGGCGTGGAGCGCATCGTGCTGGGAACCGTGCTGGTGAAAGCACCCGATGCGGTGCGCGGATGGATCCAGCGCTCCGGGCCGCGGTTTGCGGCAGGGGTTGATGCCATGGACGGCCGGGTCAGGGTGGCGGGCTGGACCGAGGACGCCGGGCGCGCGGACACCGAGGTCGCCGCGGAGCTCGCATCCCTTGGCTTCCACTGGCTCATCTACACGAACATCAGCAAGGATGGCACCCTGGCAGGTCCCGACATCCCGCGCACCAACGCGGCGGCACGTGCGGCAGGCATGCCCACCATCCTCTCGGGTGGCATCGGCAGCGAAGAGGACGTCCAGAGGGCGGCGGATCAGAAGGATGCGCTGGTTGCCGGGGTCATTCTCGGGAAGGCGATCTACGAAGGCCGCGTGGACCTGGGAAAACTGCTCAGCCGTTTTCCGCAGGGGCAGGATTCCCCC
>JBEKVA010000055.1:0-15184 GCA_049514475.1 Spirochaetia bacterium | reverse complement strand
ACGGCCAGGGAGCACCTGTCCGCGTCCCGTATGACGGGTACGACCAGCCCGTCCTCGAGGGCGACAGCCACTCCTACGTTCACGTCCTTGCGGAGAAGGATTCCGCCCTCTGTCCACATCGAGTTCAGCAGCGGGTGCTCCCGCAGTGCCGTGCCGAGCACCTTCACGATGATGTCCGTGACAGAGACATCGATCTGCCGGCGCTTCAGCCCGTTTCTGAGGCTCACCAGCTCCGTGCAGTCGACGTCAACCTGGTGGCTGGCGTGCGCGGCCGCGGCGAGGCTTTCCTTCATCCTGCGCGCAATGATCGCGCGCATCCTCGTGAAGGGGACGAGGACCCCGAGAGTCTCGAGGGCGGGATCCAGCCTGGCGGGCGCTGCCGGCGCCGTCGTGGGGGCGGCGGCCGACGCGGCCGCGGGTCCCGCCGCCTGCAGGACGTCCCGCTCGATGATGAGCCCGTCAGGTCCTGACCCGCTGAGGCCGCGCAGATCCATGTGCCGCTCTTCGGCGCGCATGCGCGCCCTCGGCGTGGCGGAAAGCCTCGAAGGCCCCGGGCCTGACGATGGAGCCGCTTGCACCGCGGCTGTCTGCGGTACAACCGCAGCGGCGACCGGGGTGCGATCCTGCGCCGGGGAAGTCGGGGGGGCCGCGGCGGTGGCGCTGCTGTCACTGACGGGCTCGGGTATCTTTTCCCCTGGCTCTCCGACCCAGGCAATCGTGGTGGCCACGGGGACCGTCTCACCTTCGCCATGGAGCACCGTCAGCAGGACGCCGTCAACGGGAGACTCGATGGGCATGATGGTCTTGTCGGTTTCAACTTCCACCAGGGCCTGGCCGCGCGCGACCTTCTCACCGGGCTTCACCAGCCATGAAACGATGGTCCCCTCGGACATCTGCAGCCCCTGTTTCGGGAGCAGGATGCGTGTTGCCATTTTGCCGTCCCCCGCCTGGCCGGCTATTTCAGGTACAGCGAATCTCTCGCTGCCCTGACGATGTCGTCGATCTGCGGAACGACCGCGGTTTCCAACCCCAGGTTGAACGGCAGGGGGCACTGCTTGGCTCCGAGCCTGGCAACCGGCGCATCGAGCCAGCGGAAGGCCTTCTCCTGGATGATGGAGGCGATTTCCGCCCCCATGCCGCCGGTGCGGTGGGCCTCGTGGACGCACACGCAGCGTCCCGTCTTCTTCACGGAGGCAAGAATGGTCTCCTCGTCCAGCGGGACTATGGTCCGCGGGTCGACGACCTCTGCCTGGATCCCCTGCCCTGCCAGGATCTCCGCCGCCTTCAGGGCGCGGTCCACCATGAGCAGCGTTGCCACGATGGTCACGTCCTTTCCCTCGCGCACAACCTCGGCAACCCCGAATGGAATGCAGTGATCGGGATCATCGCTCACCTCTCCCGAGGTCTGGTAGAGGGCCTTGTGCTCGATGACGATGACGGGATTCTCATCGCGGATTGCCGTCTTCAGGAGTCCCGCCGCGGATGCCGCGGATGAGGGCAGCGCCACCTTGATGCCCGGGAAGTGCATGAAGAACATTTCCAGGCTCTGCGAGTGGGTGGCTGCGTTTCCCCGCCCCGTTCCCTGCTGTCCGCGGATGACCAGCGGAAGGGTGACCGCGCCGCCGTACATGTAGCGTGTCTTGGCCGCCTGGTCGAGGATCTGCTCGATGCAGACCAGGGCGAAGTCTATGTACATCAGCTCGGCAATGGGGCGCATGCCCGTGAGTGAGGCACCGACCCCGGCCCCAATAAGCGCCTGCTCGGAGATCGGCGTGTTCCTGACCCGGGCCTCCCCGAACTCATCCAGCAGGCCCTTGGTGCATCCAAAGACCCCGCCGAGGACCGCGATGTCCTCTCCCATGATGAAGACCCGGGGGTCCCGCCTCATCTCCTCCGCAATTGCATCGCGGACTGCCACCGCGTATTTCTTGATTGCCATCTTCATGCCCTCCGCGCCGCGGTACTCCGCGGATTTGGCGCCGCGGTACTCGCCACCGTATCCGGTGGATCTGTCCGCGGATTTGGCGCCGCGGTACTGACAACCGGCGGCTTCGACGCCGCGCCGGTATAGAACACATTGTCCATGACCCGTGCAGGATCAGGCTCGGGGCTTTCCTCCGCGAACTTTTCGGCAGCCGCAATTGCCGCTGCTACCTCGGCGTCGATCGCGCGGAGCTCTTTCTCCGTGAGGATTCGGTGTTCCGTGATGTAGGCGGCAAGCCGCTTGATCGGACATTTGGCCTTCCACGCCTCGACTTCTTCGCGGGTGCGGTAGGTCTCAGGGTCACCCACCCAGTGCCCTTTCCAGCGGTATGTTTTGCACTCAATCAGGCTGGGGCCTTCCCCCGCGCGGGCGCGGCGCTCCGCTTTCTCGAAGGCGGCGTCGATCTCGAAGACGTCGTTGCCGTCAACCGTGCAGCCCGGCATATTGTACGAGCCGGCCCTCACGGAGACGTCCTGCACCGACGTGCTCTGCACGACGGGCACCGAGATGCCGAACCCGTTGTTCTCGCACACGAATATGACGCCCAGCTTCCACACGGAGGCGAGGTTCATCGCCTCATGGGTGACGCCCTGGTTGGATGCCCCGTCGCCGAAGAACGCCACGGCAACCTGGTCCGACCCGCGCAGCCGCGCGGAGAGTGCCGCCCCTACGGCGATGGGGACCCCGGCGCCCACGATGGCGTTCGCCCCGAGGTTTCCCGTGGCCGGGTCGGCGATGTGCATCGAGCCGCCCCTGCCCTTGCAGTACCCGGTCTCCTTGCCCTTCAGCTCCGCCAGCGTCCTGTCCAGCGACCCGCCCTTGGCGATGCAGTGGCCGTGCCCTCGGTGCGTGCTGGTGATGTAGTCGTCCTTCCGCAGGCGCGAGCAGACGGTGGCCGCTATTGCTTCTTCCCCGATGTACAGGTGAACGGAGCCCCGCAGCCGGTTCTCCTCGAAGAGCTGCACCGCCTTCTCCTCGAAGGCGCGGATGCGCTTCATGGTGGTGTAGATGCCGACCAGACGGTCCTTTTCGATGTTTTTCATCAGCGTGCGTTTCTCCCTGCGCTGCCAACAAGATCCTTCACAATGGCGGCCGCGTGGGCGGTGCTTTCGGCGATATGCGCCCCCGCCTTCCGCAGCGCCTCCTCTTTCCTCTCCGCGCCCCCCTCGCCGCCCGGGGATACGATTGCCCCGGCGTGGCCCATGCTTTGCCCCTTGGGCGCACTCTTGCCGGCAATGAGGGCGACCACCGGCTTTTTCACGTGCGCCGAGATATATTCCGCCGCTATCTCCTCCTCGCTGCCGCCGATCTCCCCGATAATGACGATCACCTCGGTCTGCGGGTCAGCCTCGAACTGGGGGAGCAGGTCGACGAATGTCGAGCCGGGAATCATGTCCCCGCCGACGCCGATCACCGTCGACTGCCCGACGCCGGATCCTGTCAGAAGGAACACCGTTTCATAGCAGTTGGTGGCGCTGCGGGACATCATGCCCACCGGTCCTTCGGAGAAGATGCGGTGCGCCATGAACCCCGCCTTCGACTTGCCCGGAGAGATCACCCCGAAGGAGTTCGGCCCGAGGACCGTGACCCCTGCCGCGCGCGCGCGGTGGTAGATCTTCAGCATGTCGTGCACGGGAACGCCCTCGGCAATCGTGACGATGAGGGGCACGCGGGCATCGATGGCCTCCGCGGCCGCCGCGTACATGCCGGCCGGGGGAACAAATACCACGGTGGCATTCGCCCTCTGCACCTCCATCGCCTCGCGCACCGTGTTGTACACGGGCACCCCCTCGACAAAGGTCCCGCCCTTGCCGGCGCGCACGCCGGCCACCACCTGCGTACCATACTCCTTCATCTGGATTGTATGGAACGTGCCTTCACGGCCCGTGATCCCCTGCACGATCAACCGCGTTTCTTTTCCCACCATGAAGCTCATCGGCGGCCGTCCTTCCCGGGCGCCTGCCCGCCGGCGTCTGCAAACGCGTCTGCAATAGCCACCATGGCGCCCTCCAGGCCGTCGACCAGCCTGATGCCCTGCGGCGACTCGCGGCAGATGGCCAGACCTTTCTCCTTGTTCGTTCCCTCCATGCGCACGACGAATTGCCCGGTGGGGCTTTCCGCGGAGGCCCTGACGATGCCGCCGGCCACCTCCTCGCAGCGGGTGATGCCGCCGAAGATGTTCACGAACACCAGGCGCACCGAAGGGTTGGAGAGGACAATGCGGACCGCCTCAGAGATGCGGTCCGCCGTGGCGCCGCCGCCCAGGTCGAGGGCGCAGGCCACTTTCCTGCCGTGGCGGGAGAGCATGTCCATGGAGGACATGATCATGCCGGAGCCGTTGCTGATCACGCCGATGTTACCCTCTGCCTCCACGGGAATGTAGAGGAAGTGGAACCCGCGTGCCTTTTTGACCAGCGGGTCGGAGCACATCGCCTCCCGCCAGGCTACGACGTCGGGGTGCCGGTACAGGGAATTGTCATCGACTTCGATTTTTGCATCCAGCGCCGTCAGGGCGCCGGATTTCTCCAGGGCCAGGGGATTTATCTCGGCCAGGAGGCAGTCGTATTCCCGGAACAGCGCGTAGAGGTTCTCTACAATCGGCCCCAGGCTGCCGCCGAGCTCCCCGTCGATTCCCGCCCTGTCGAACAGGTACTGCAGCGAATAGGGCTGCACGCCGGCCGCCGGGTCGATCCCGAGCTTCGCCACTTTCCCGGCATCCCTGCGGGCCGCCTCGTTGATATCGACGCCGCCTTCCCGGGAAAGGATCACCACCGGCTGCTTGCCCCTTCGATCCATCACGATGCTCAGGTACAGCTCCTGGCTGATGTCCTTCTTCCCCGTCAGGAAAAGGGCTGCAGGGGCCTGGCCGCCGAAGCGCATCGCGAGAATTTCCCCGCCTTGGGCGATGAGCTCCGCGGCGCTGGCCGCGATCCTCACCCCCCCAGCCTTGCCGCGTCCGCCCGTCTGCACCTGGGCCTTGACGACGATCGGGTAGGACACCTCCGCCGCACGCGCGGCCAGCTCCGCGACGGTAGTGACCACGCACCCGCTGGAGCAGGGAATGCCGAAGCGGGCGAGAAGCTCGTGCGCCTGGAATTCGAGCAGCTTCATGGCTCGTCACGGGGCCCGAACAGCTCCTCGTCGGACGGGACGGCGCAGTCGGGACGCACGGTTGCGATCCGTGTGATGTTCAGCAGGTGCCGGTAGTAGAAGTTCTCCGAGATGCTGTTGTTTCCCCACGATCCGCAGCCGAGGGTGCTGGTGGGCGACAGGCCGTTGGAGAAGGAACCGCCGGCGGTCGTGGCCGAGGGGGCGTTCACGATGACGCGGCTCACCGGCGCCCGCGTTCCGAGCTTTTCGATGTTGGCCGTGTCGTTGGAGTGGATGCTGACGGTATGCCCCTTGCCCTCGAGGGACAGGTTCTCTTCCACGATCGCCAGCGCTTCATCGAAGGTGCCGTAGGAGAAAAGGGCAAGCACGGGGAACATCTTTTCCCTGCGCAGGTCGCTCTGGTGATCGGCGGCGTCCACGGGAATGGCGATGGCAACCGTGCCGTCGCGCACGGTGAGTCCGGCAGCCGCCGCGATGGCGGAGATCGGCTTTCCTATGAGGTCCTTGTTCAGCGTTGCTTTCCTCGGGAAAAGGCAGGCGGCCACCCGCGCCTTTTCCTCCACGGACTCCGTCACGTGGACCTTCTGGGCCTTCAGCTCCACGATGAGCGCGGCCATCATTTCCTTCGGGGCAATGATCGTCTGCTCACCGGCGCAGATGATCCCGTTGTCGAATGTCCTCCCCTCGATGATCTTCGCGAGGGCCGCCTTCAGATCTATTCCCCTGTCGAGTACCACCTGCACGTTGCCCGCCCCGACGCCGAACGAGGGCTTTCCGCTGGAATAGGCGGCCTTCACCATGCCGTGGCCGCCGGTGGCCACGACAACGTCCGCCATCTGCATGAGAAGCTTCGTCCGTTCCAGGGAGATGTCTTCCACGTCCTGCACCACGTCGGCGGGGGCCCCGTTTTTCACCAGGAGCTCGCGCCAGAGGGCGACGACCGTCCTGGTGCACAGCTTCCCGCGCGGGTGCGGTGCAATGATGATGGCGTTCTTCCCCTTCAGGGCCGCCATGGTGTTGCCCAGGGGGGTGACGATGGGGTTGGTGCACGGCTGGATGGCGCCGACCACGCCGACGGGCTTTGCGATCTCGGTAATACCGGTCTGGGGATCCCGGCTGATGACCCCCATCGACTTCTTGTCGCGGAGACCGTACCAGAATATGCGCGCCTTCCCCCTGATTTTCTTCACCTTGTACTCGTATCCGCCCATGGCGGTCTCATCGGCCGCCATCCGGGCAAGCTCCTCAGCCTTGTAGTAGGTGACCTTCGCGATCTGCCGAATGATCCTGTCGACCGCCTCCTGGTCGAAGTCTCGCGCGAAAAGCGCCTGCGCCGCGCGCGCCTTCGCGACAAGTGAGGAAATGTATGCTGCGTCATCCATGTGGTGTCTCCTTGAAAATGCTTGCCGGGCGCCAGCCGCCCTAAGCCCGGACCGCCGAGCGGCGGAGGATGGGTTTCTCCCCATCGAAGAGGTGGAGGATTTCGGGAGCGAATGTCAACCACACCGACTCTCCCTGCGCATAGCGCTCGGTAGCGGCGACCACTGCCTTCAGCTCGGAGGCCTTCGCGTCGGTGAGATTCAGCGTGAGGACGGTGTTCTCTCCCTGGAACTCCGCGATGCGCACCACCGCGGGTATGCTGCAGCCGTTCCTCTGCTCCCGGGCCACCTTGATCTCCTGCGGGCGAACGCCGATGGTGACATCGGCCTGCTCGTACCCTGCCGCGAGCTCGCCCTTGAACGCGAAGCTGCGCTTGCCCTGCGGTGTCGCGATGAAGACGCTCCCCGCCCCCTCGGTGCGGCCGGGGATGAAGTTCATGGCAGGCTCCCCGACGAAGTGCGCCACGAACCGGTTGGCCGGCGCGTTCCAGATCTCCGCAACGGTGCCGATCTGCTGCAGCTGCGCCTGGTGGAGGATGACCATTCTGTCGCACAGGGAGACGGCTTCCGCCTGGTCGTGGGTAACGTACACCGTGGTGTTCTTCATCTCCTCGTGCAGGTGGCGGATGCGGGCCCTGATCTCGGCGCGTACCCGCTGGTCCATGTGCGAAATCGGCTCGTCGAGCAGCGTGAGATTGGGCTGGCGCACGAATGCGCGCGCAAGGGACACCCGCTGCTGCTGCCCGCCTGCCAGCGAGGGGGGGAACTTCTTCAGGAGAGAGGTAAGGTCCAGCAGGCGTGCGATCGTGGTGACCTTCTCCTCGATCAGCGCGCCGGGCATCTTCCGTGCCCGCAGGGGGAAGGCGATGTTCTCGTACACCGACAGCCGCTGGTAGAGCGCGTAGGACTCGAAGGCGAGGGCGATGTTGCGCTCCGCCGGGCCCATCGCGTTGACCACCGTGCCGTCGAAGCTGATCTCCCCGCGCGATATCTCCTCCAGCCCGGCGAGCATGCGCAGGGTGGAGCTCTTCCCGCCGCCGGAGGGCCCGAGGATGGCGAGGAACTCCTTGTCCCTGATGGTGAAGGTGAGGTCCTTCACGCCCACCACGTTGCCGCGGGGGTATATTTTCCAAACCTGGGTAAGGTCTACTCTGCTCACGACGTGACGCTCCTATGCCTTCGCTGAGAGTTCGATTGTCTTGGGGAAGAAATAGATGTTGTCCTGGTCAAAATCCAGCCAGATCTTCTCCGAAACGCGGTAGTCAACGAACCCCGTTTCCTGCCGCGTGCGCGCGTAGAAGAACGTGTCCGCCAGCTGGAATGTAACAACGCTGCTCTCCGCCTCCTTCACAATGGCGTACACGGGCAGCTGGAAGGAACACGGGGAGAGCCGCTCGCGCCCCAGGCGGATGTGCTCGCAGCGCACACCCATGCGCACCAGCGACTTCCCGTCCTCCGTGCGCGCGGCGGCCTTCAGAGATGCCGCGTGGGAGCCGCGGATGGCGATGCTGAGATGTCCCGGGACGGTGAAGGTCGCGCCGCCGTTTTCCCCCTGCACCTCGCCGTCGATGAGGTTCATCGGCGGCTCGCCGATCATGCGGCCGACGAAGTCGGAGACCGGTCGGTAGTAGATGTCTTCAGGGGTGCCCAGCTGCTCGACGGCGCCCTTTCTGAGGATGGCCAGGCGGTCGGAGAGGGCCAGCGACTCGCGGTAATCGTGGGTGACGTAGATGATCGTGCTGCGGTATTTCGACGCGAACTCCTTCAGCAGGGACTGGGTGGAGAACTTCAGCCGTGCGTCCAGGTGGGCAATGGGCTCGTCCAGGAGGTAGACCTCGGGTTTTCTCACCAGTGCCCGGGAGAGGGACACGCGCTGCTTCTGTCCCCCGCTCAGGTGCTGCGGGAGCCTGTCCAGCAGCTCGCCGATGCCCAGGAAGTGCGCGATCTCCTCGACCTTCTGGCGTTCCTGCTCCTGGGTGAGCTTCAGGCCCCACCGCGGCGCCCGGAGCGGGAAGGCGATGTTGTCGTAGACATTCATGTGCGGATACAGGTTGTAGCTCTCGAATGCCATGGAGACGTTGCGCTCCTGGGGTGGCAGCTCATTCACCACGCGCTCGTTGAAGAAGATCTTCCCGTCGGTCACGTTCTCGATGCCGGCGATCATCTTCAATATGGTGCTCTTGCCGGCCCCCGTCGGGCCGAAGATGGAGAGGAACTCTCCCTCGCGGCAGGTGAAGCTCACGTTGTTGACGGCCTTCTTGCGGCCGAACAGCTTGGAGACGTTTTCGAGTCTGACTTCTGCCACGGCTACCTCCCCTCCCCTTTCGCGCCAACCGCCGGCTCATCCTCGTCATCCGGCGCATCCACGGGCCGCGGCCCGAAGAGGATGAACGCCACGGCGGCCGCCGTGAAAATGATGGCGGCAACCCACTGCGGGACGAACTTCTCGATGAATCTCAGCCATATGAGATTCAGGAAAACCCACAACAGGACCGCCCAGGTGATGCGGTCGGAGAGCTTCAGACGCGGGAGCATCATATGCGTATCCTCCTCAGCCCTTCACCGCGCCAAAGGTCAGTCCGCGGATGATGTAGCGCTGCATGAACCATGCGGCCACCAGCGTGGGCAGGATCGTAATGGCGGCCCCCGCTGCCATGAGGTTGTACTGGACCTGCAGCCCTCCCCAGAAGGAGGAGATGAGCACCGTGACCGTGCGCGCATTGGAACGCGTGAAGAGGAAGGCGAAGAAGAACTCGTTCCACATCCAGATCAGGCAAAAGACCGCGGTCACGGCGAGCCCCGGCTTGATGAGCGGGAAAACGATCTTGCGGAACACTTCCATGCGGCCGTAGCCGTCGATCATCGCCGCCTGCTCCACCTCCTTGGGCACGTCGTTGAAGTACCCGTAGAGAAGGAATGTCGCGAAAGACATGTTGAAGAACACGTACAGCAGCATCAGCCCCCAGTGGGTGTCCAGGAGTCCCAGCGCCTTGAACACCACGAAGTGGGGAATGGCGGCCACGGCCATGGGGAACATGCGCGTGGAGACCGTCATGAACAGCAGGTCCCCCCCGCCGGTATTCCAGCGGGCAAAGCTGTAGGCGGCGATCAGGGAGACGAACATCGTGATGATGGTGCCCCCCACGCTCACAATGGCCGTGTTGAGGAGGTTCAGCCAGAACGGGTACTCCGTGAAGAGGTTGTGGAAGTTCTCGAACGACGGGGAGAAAACGACGAGCCGCGTCAGGTCCTTGGCGAATATGTCGGTGGTCGACTTGAACGCCGTCAGGTAGATCCACGTAAGAGGGATGATGATGACCAGGAGCACGAAAATGGTGACAAGCCAGAAAAGGATCTTCTTGATCATGGTGTGTGCCTTCCGATCGTTATTTCTTCGGCGCAAGCGCCTTCATCAGCTGGCGGAACATGAGCATGCAGAGGATCATGGTGAAGGCCCACGACACGATGGCCATCGCCGAGCCGTACCCGATGTCGAACATGACGAACGCCGTCCTATAGGTGACCCAGTCCAGCAGCTCCGTGTTGACCCCTCCCCGCGTGGTGCCGAACAGCGGGTCGAAGAGGCGGATCAGCCACATGGAGCGCAGGACGATGATGATCATGATCAGGGGCGTCAGCATGGGCAGGGTGAGGCGGCGGAACGTGTACCACGGGGTGGCGCTGTCGACCTTTGCCGCCTCGAAGACGTCCCGGGGAAGGCTTTTCAGGCCGGCCAGCAGGACGAAGGTGGAGAACGGCAGCCACTGCCATATCGTGATGGCGCAGATGGTGAACAGCGCGATCTTGGGGGCCCAGAGATTCACCCGTGGCAGGCCCACCGCCGAGAGGATCTGGTTGACCATCCCGAAGTTGAAATCGAGGATGAAGTTCCACAGCAGGGAGAGGATCAGGGGCGCCACCAGGAGGGGCAGCAGTGCCAGGCCCCTGACGATGTTCTGGCCCTTGAAGTCCCTGTTCCAGAGCATTGCCAGGCCCAGGCCGATGATCAGCTCCGCAGCAATGCAGATCACCAGGACTTCCAGCGTGCGGCCGAACGCGGAGAGGAACCCCTGGTCGGAGACAAGTTGCCTGTAATTTCGAAGCCCGCTGAAGACAGGCGCCCCCTGCATGTCCCAATCGTGGAAACTGAAATAGATGCTGTAGAGCAGGGGATAGAGCATGAAGATGGCCAGAAGAATCAGAAGCGGGATGAGGAGCGTCCAGCGGAAGTTCTTCTCATTGGTGAGAGTCTCCCAGATCGTCGGCTTCCTAATGCCCGGGATAAATTGCGGTTCCGTCACTGTCGATTCGTGGTCCATACGTACTTCACCCTTCCGTTATCGCCCCAGCAATACAAGGAGTGGCGCAAGAGCTGCCGGGGATTTTCATCCCCGGCATTGTCTGTCGCCCTGATTCGAGGCTTATTTCTCCTCGGAGATCGGGATGGCTTTGTCGAACTTGGATACCATGTCGACGGTCTGCTTGGTGACTTCGTCCACCACCTGGTCGATGGTCTGCTCGCCCGTCAGCGCCTTGGCGAGGGCGTAGATTTGCATGTCATACACCTTGCCGCCGGCCTTGGTCGTCCAGTACCAGTGGTCGGGAATGAAGCGCGCGGTGTTCTTCCAGGAATAGATGTGCCAGTCCGCCAGCATGCCGAGGGGGTAATACTTGTCAGGTGCGCGGAGAGCCGGGTCCTGCAGCACATCCATACGGGCCGGGATCATTCCCGCGTCCTTGAAGATAATGTTCGCGCATTCGTAGGAGGTAAGCCAGCGCAGCAACCAGTACGCCGCCTCGGGGTTCTTGGTCACCTTGGATACGCCGAACGACCAGGCGCCGGTGTACCCCTGTCCGCCGGGACAGCTGTACATCCCGATCTTTCCTCCGGGCACTTTTTCTTTTAATATTCCGTCGGCCCACACGGTGCAGTTCGCCCACATCGTCGGTGCGATGATGGCATTCCCGTTACCGATCTGGGCAACGACAAAGTCGAAGTTCGCGGTAAGGGCGCCGGGGGAGTCCCACTGCAGCATGGTCTTGTATTCGTTCAGGGAATCTTTGAGGGCCTGCTTGTCAAACTTGGTGATCATGAAGTTCGATATCTTTCCCGTCTTGTCCCGTACGACTGTGACCCAGTCCGCCATTCTTCCCCAGAGCCGGGCCGAGGTCTCGTCATTATCCTGATAGGCGCCCGCCTGCATGGACAGACCGTAGATATCGTGGTCAAGCGGCTTGCCTTTCAACATTTCGCCCTTCTTGCGGGTGAAGAACTGTCCCTGGTTCATCAGCTCGTGCCATTCCTTGGCGGGAGCCAGCTCGTAGCCGTAGCGCTTCTTGAAGGCGGCCTTTTCACCGGGGTCATCGAACACGTCCTGGCGGACCCACATGCCCATGTCGAAGGTATAGAACGGAAGAACATACTGCTCGCCGTATGCCTGGCCGCAGACGAGGATGGACGGAGACATGTAGGACATGTCCTTCAGAAGCGCCGCCTCTTTGCCCGGGTCGTACTTGTTCGCTAGGTCTTTCAGCCTGAAGAGGAAATTCGACCATTCGGTAGTCCAGGAGGTTTCCACGTACACTAGGTCATAGAAGCCGGTGCCCGCCGTCAGCTCGACGTTCTCCTTGGCGTAGACGCCCGAGGAGGCCACGCGCTCGACATTGACCTTGATGCCCGTCTGCTTGGCGAACTGCTCGATGGCGGGAAGCATCTTCCCATGGCCTTCACCCGTCTCAAGCACGATATTGAGGGGTTTCTTGTTAGAGATGCTCGGAATGTCCTTGAGGCTGAACTTGCTGTCCGCTGCAAAGCCTGAAACTGCAACAACGCCCAGAATCAGCAGCGCGCAACTGAGTAATGCAATTGCTTTCCTCATCACTGTCCTTCCTTTCGGTTTTTTGAAAGACTGAAAAATCCTCGACCAAGACCCGCTTTCCACCTCCTTTCCCTTAAGGATTTTCGTTCAGACAATTCTTTTGGGATTTCAACAAGACAGGTCATCATATATCATAACATCAGGTTGTCAAGCATAATTTCACTCATGTCAGCAGTTTCCTATGCCGGGACCAGGCGGTCGATCACGCTCTGCAATATTCTCAACCATTAAATATGTTGACAAAACCGTCAAAGCTGGTAAGATAACATATAAGCTTTAAATCAACTGAGGCACTGGCTCTTGTGCACCTCGCAGGAGGGGAAATGTCGAATAACAAAATGCTCATCGATGGGAAGTGGGTCGGCTCGGGGAACGGCGCCACCATCGAGATAGAAGATCCGGCCACCTCCGAGATATTCGACACGGTTCCCGCGGCCTCTGACGCAGATATCGATGCGGCTGTTGCGGCGGCCGATGCGGCATTTCCCGCGTGGTCCCGCATGACACCGGAAGCGCGCGGAGAGTACCTGCACAAGGGGGCGGCCCTTGCCGTGGAGCGGGCGGATGAGATCGGCCGGCTCATGACGCGGGAACAGGGCAAGCCCTTCAACGAGGCGCGGGGCGAAGTGCTGAAAGGGGCGGAAATCCTCCGTTACTACGCGGAGGAAGGCAAGAGGACCTACGGACGGATCGTTCCCTGCTCCGGCGCCGATGCCACCACGACGAGCTTTGTCACCTATGAGCCCGTCGGCGTCTCGGCGGGGATCTCGCCGTGGAACTACCCCATCGAGCTCGTGGCCTGGAAGGTGGGAGGGGCCCTGGCGGCAGGCTGCACCTTCGTTGCAAAGCCCCCTTCCCTGACGCCCCTTTCGCCGCTGCGTTTCCTCGCCTGCCTGGTGGACGCGGGCATCCCGCGCGGCGTCGTGAACGTGCTCTTCGGTGCAGGCTCCCACGCTGGCACCCGCCTGATCCGCCACCCGCTGGTGAAGAAGGTGGCCTTCACCGGCTCCACCGAGGTGGGCCGCCAGGTGATGCGCCAGTGCGCGGAGAGCATGACGAAGGTGTCCCTGGAGCTGGGCGGCCAGTGCGCCCTCATCGTGAGCGACAAATGCCGCGTTGCTGATGCGGTCAGCGGCGCGGTGCGCAGGTCCTTCCGCAACATGGGGCAGATCTGCATCGCCATAAACCGCATCTACGTGCAGGAGAAGATCTACCGGGAGTTCCTCGACGGGGTGGTGGCGAAGACACGCGCCCTTGTCATCGCCAACGGGCTTGAGAAGCCCGACGCCGACATCGGTCCCATGGCAAACCGCGAAGGCAGGGAAAAGACCATGCGGCACATCGCGGACGCGGTGGGCAAGGGCGCCCACGTTGCCTGCGGCGGAAAGGTGCCCGATGGGCCGGCGTTCATGAAGGGATACTTTTTCCAGCCGACGGTGCTCACCGATGTGACCCACGAGATGCTGGTCATGCACGAGGAGACATTCGGCCCGGTGGTGGGCATCATGCCCTACCGCACCCTCGATGAGGCCATCGGGTTTGCCAACTCCACCGCGTACGGCCTGGCCACCTACGCCTACACGGAGGATCTCGGGGAGGCCGACGAGCTGTCCGCCCGCCTGCAGTCGGGCAACGTCGCCATCAACAACCCGGATGCCGGTGTGATCAATGCCCCCTACGGGGGCTTCAAGGAGAGCGGCATGGGCTACGAGCACGGCCCCGAGGGGCTGGAGCAGTACCTGCGCGCAAAGCACGTGCGCATCCGCTTTTCCAACAGGACCCGCTCCCGCTGAGCGGAGACCGCGCCAAGAAGGAAGGAGTCGAGATGAAGCACGTCGTCAATATCGAGGACTTTGCACGGGATTCCTGCGACCGTTCCCTGCAGTTCGTGACAAAGGGGCGGGTGAACCAGACGCTCCGCGACACCTACTACCTGGTGGATCCCAAGAGCTCCCCGTCGAAGAACCTCCAGATGGGTCTCACCGTTGTCTACGCCGACGGGAAGACCACGGGACACTCCCATGCCGATCACGAAGAGGTGTACTACGTCATCCAGGGCCGCGGCCGCATGGTTGTCGGGGACTCCGAGTACGACATCAAGGCCGGGGACGCCCTGTACGTGCCCTTCGGTGAGTTTCACACGACATTCAACACGGGCATCCTGCCCCTGCAGCTTCTCTGGGTGACTGGACGGGACGAAACAAAGACAAAGTAAAGGGGGTGCCGCATGCGCCAGGCGTACCTGATCGGCATCGATGTCGGGACGACGGCGACCAAGACGATTGCCGTCGACCAGTCGGGGGCGATTGTCGCAACCGAGGTGGAGGGATACCCCCTCTACTCGGAACGCCACGGATGGTCCGAGCAGGTCCCCGAGGACTGGTGGACGGCGGTGAAGGCAACGGTCCAGAGGCTCATGGCGCGGCACCCCGAGATCTCGGGAAGCCTTGCGGGCATCGGCCTCAGCGGGCAGATGCACGGCCTTGTTCCCCTGGACCGCGGCGGGCAGGTGATCCGCAAGGCCATGCTGTGGAACGACCAGAGGACCGGGCCCCAATGCGAGCAGATCACCGAAAAGGCGGGGGGCGTCGATGCCCTGTTGGCGCTCACCAACAACCGCATGCTGCCCGGCTACACGGGGGGCAAGATCCTGTGGATGCGGGAGCACGAGCCGGCGAACTACGAGCGGATGACGAAGTTCCTCAATCCCAAGGACTATATCAGGCTCCGTCTCACCGGGGAGATGTGCACCGAGGTGACTGACGCCTCGGGGACCGGCCTCTTGGACGTCCGCAACCGCAGGTGGTCGCGGAGGCTCTTCGAGATCCTCG
>JBEKVA010000054.1:0-15249 GCA_049514475.1 Spirochaetia bacterium | reverse complement strand
AGGGGAAGAAAAACTGGAACTCCGTTGGCGACCACGCCCCGGCGTATCTTTTCAACCTCTATCTTGCTACGGGCGAGAAAAGATACGCTGACTTTCTGGAATACACCTTCGACACCATCGAGCAGCACTTCCCCGATTATGATCGTAGCCCGTTCGTGCAGGAGAAGTTCTACGAGGACTGGTCGCACGACTCAACGCACATGTGGCAGCAGAACCGTGGAGTGGTAGGCCACAACCTGAAGATTGCTTGGAATATCATGCGAATGAACAGCCTGAAGCCGAAGGAGAAATACGTCGCGCTGGCGCGGAAGATCGCTGAGGTGATGCCGAAAGTCGGCATGGACCACCAGAGGGGCGGGTGGTACGACGTAATGGAGCGCAGCCTCGGCGAGGGTCAGGAGCTGTATCGTTTCGCGTTCCATGATCGCAAGGCGTGGTGGCAGCAGGAGCAGGGCATTCTGGCCTATCTCATACTCAGTGGCGTGCTCGGAGATGAAGAATATCTGAAACGGGCCCGGGAGTCTTCATCGTTCTACAACGCGTTTTTTCTGGACCATGACGACGGAGCCACCTATTTCAACGTGCTGGCGAACGGCATCCCCTTCCTTACCGGAACAGAGCGTCTCAAGGGCAGCCATTCCTCAAGCGGGTACCACACCACCGAGCTGTGCTACCTGGCCACCGTCTATACCAATCTGCTGATCACGCGGCAGCCGCTGGACCTGCATTTCAAACCGCAACCGGGCGGGTTTCCGCGAAAGACGCTGCGCGTCTCTCCTGACGCGCTTCCCCCCGGCAGCATCCGCATCGGGGAGGTCTGGGTGGACGGGGAGCCGTACAAGAGCTTCGACGCTGAAAACCTGACCGTAAAGATCCCTGACGCGAAGGACCCCGTACGCATCAAGGTGAGAATCGTCCCCCAGTCCAAGGAGGGGAAATCGTGACTGTCGATGTGAAATCTCTTCGCAGCATCACCGTAGTCTCGCTTGACGGCGAGATTGACGGCAAGACCGCTCCCGAGGTCCAGGAAAAAGTCCTTCCCCTCGTGGAGCCGGGGAGCAAGGTACTTCTGGACATGAGCAAGGTACCCTACATGTCCAGCGCCGGCCTCAGGATGCTCCTCTCGGTGTATCGGCAGGTGACAGGCAAGAAAGGCAACATCGTGCTTGCGGGGGTTGCTGAGGAGATCCGTGACACGATGTCAGTCACGGGGTTTCTCAAGTTTTTCCTCATCCACGAAACGGTCGAGGAGGGCGTGAAGGCTTTGGAGGGTTAGAAGAGTTGGAACGCATCGACGTTTACCCCACACACGAGTTCGAAGGATACGCGCTCCGTCCAGGAAGTCCTTCCCCCTTCGGGGCGACCCTGGTGCCCGGTGGAATCAATTTCTCGGTGTTCTCCCGGCACGCAAACTATTGCGTGCTTGTGCTTTTTGAGAAAGGGAAGCCTCGCCCCATGGTCGAGATACCCTTTCGGGGCATGTTCCAGAAGCCGGGTGACGGCGAGCCCATCTGGGGTGATTTCCGCATCGGGAACGTCTTCTCCATGGTCGTGTTCGACCTTGACCACGAAAACATCGAGTACGGGTTTCGCATGAACGGCCCGGGTCCGCGGCCGCTCAAGGGCAAGCCCGCGCTGCACCGATTTGATCCTTCCGTGGTCCTGATGGACCCCTACGCCAAGGGCATCGGCGGCCGTGATGAGTGGGGCAGGCAGCCGGACTGGGATGACATGTACCGGCATCGGGCGCGGATCGTGCAGGAGGACTTCGACTGGGACTCCGACAGGCAGCTGGAGATACCGACGGAGGACCTGATCATCTATGAGATGCATGTACGCGGATTCACCCGGCACCCTTCCTCCGGAGTGAAGCATCAGGGCACATTCGCGGGCATCCGGGAAAAGATCCCGTACCTCACGGAGCTTGGCGTCAACTGCGTGGAGCTGATGCCCATCTACGAGTTCGATGAGTTCGAAGGCAGCCGCCCGCGCAAGGATTCCGATGAGCTTCTCATGAACTACTGGGGATACAGCACGGTGGGCTTCTTTGCGCCCAAGGCGGGGCTCGCCGCGTCGGGCAGGATGAAGGATGCCACCATGGTGGCAGACGAGCTGAAGACGCTCGTGAAAGAGCTTCATGAGAACGGCATCGAGGTGATCCTTGACGTCGTGTTCAACCACACCGCGGAGGGCAACGAGGAAGGGATGCCGATATCCTTCCGCGGAATCGACAACGCGACCTACTATATGCTCACGCCGGATGGCTACTATTTCAATTTCAGCGGAACGGGCAACACGCTGAACTGCAACAATCCGATTGTGCGGACCATGGTGCTGGAATGCCTCCGCTACTGGGCTGCGGAATACCACATCGACGGATTCCGTTTCGATCTGGCCGCCATCCTGGGGCGTGATCCTTCGGGGGCTCCGCTCGCCAATCCGCCGCTGCTCGAGACCCTCGCGTTTGATCCGATCCTGGCCAAATGTAAACTGATTGCCGAGGCCTGGGATGCCGGCGGCCTGTACCAGGTCGGATCGTTCCCGGCGTACGGCCGATGGGCGGAATGGAACGGGAAATACCGTGACACGGTGCGCTGCTTCCTCAAGGGAGACCCGGGGCAGGCAGAAAATATGGCTCTGCGGCTTCAGGGCTCCCCGGACCTGTACACGCGGGGGGGGAGGGGACCCACGGCGTCAATCAACTTCATCACCTGCCACGATGGGTTCACACTGTCAGATCTCGTCTCGTACAACGGGAAGCACAACGAGGCCAATGGGGAAGACAATCGCGACGGGGCGAACGACAACAACAGCTGGAACTGCGGCTGGGAGGGCTGCTCGGATGATCCCGATGTGAGGACGATGCGGCTGCGGCAGATGAAAAATGCCGTCGCAATGCTCATGGTAAGCCGCGGGGTCCCCATGATCCTCATGGGGGACGAGATCGCGCGAAGCCAGGAGGGGAACAACAACGCCTATTGCCACGACTCGCAGCTCACCTGGATGGACTGGACGCTGGCAGGGAAGAACGCGGAGCTGCTGCGATTCTTCTCGAAATGCATCGCATTCAGAAAAAAACATCCCGTCCTGAGGGGCAACAGCTTCTTTCGAAACGAGGACTATGTCGGCAGCGGTCTGGCTGACATCTCATGGCATGGGACCCGCTCGTGGCAGCCGGACTTGTCCGAGACGAGCCGGGTGGTCGCCTTCATGCTGTGCGGCGCTCATGCAAAGGGGGGCGCGGTGAAGGATGACACTCTGTACGTCGCCATGAACATGCACTGGGAACCGCTGCCTTTCGAGCTGCCAAGCCCGGGCACGGAGGGGAGATGGCACGTCTTTGCCAACACGAGCGCTCCTTCTCCCGCAGATGCGTGGGAGCCCGGCACCGAGCCCATTCTTGAGGACCAGGAGCGCTTCATCATGGGGGCCAGGTCCATCGCCGTTCTCATTCGGCGGACTCGCGGATCATCGAAATGAAGGGGAGGAATTGATGGCTCTGAACATTCGTTTCGAGATGCTCGATACGGGCATCGCAAAGATCACTCTTGCAGGCGAGCTGGACGCCAGCACGGCCCCCCAGTTCCAGAAGGAAGTGGAGAAAGCGGCGCAGCAGAAAGCGCGACGGCTCGCTCTGGTTGTCACCGACCTGGAGTACATAGCCAGTGCCGGCCTTCGAGTCCTCGTGTTCGCAAAGCAGAAGATGGGAGCCGGGGTGGACGTGTACGTGATCGGGGCGCAGGAGCAGGTGATGGAGACGATAAGGAAAACAGGCCTGCAGAACAGTGTTGTGTCGTTGAAGCAGTACGACGCTGCCGTGATAGAGACGCTCTGACACGGGATGAGCGGCCGTGGAGGCTAAGCGCATGGAGCCACTGGTAGTGCCCGGGCGGCTGGAGTCTCTCCAGGAGATACGGAAACACGTCCAGGCGGCAGCTGCCGAGGCCGGGCTGGACAAGAAGGACGTATACCGGCTGGCCCTTGCCGTGGATGAGGTGGCGACCAACATCGTCACGCACGGTTACGCGGAGGCGGGCCGCGAAGGCTCAGTTGGAGTCAGGGCGGACGCGGATGAGGATCACCTTACCGTTGCGCTGGAAGACAGCGGCGTGGAGTTCGATCCCACGGGGATCCCTGAGCCTGACATCAATCAGCCTGTGGAAGAGCGGAAAGCGGGTGGAATGGGGGTATACCTTGCAATTCGCGGTGTGGACAAGTTTCAATACCAGAGGGTGGGAAGCAAGAACAGGAACATCTTCATCATGAACAGAAGACGGCCATCGGCGCCGGGAGCCTGACCGAATGGAACAGCAGTCTGGACGCCTGATTGTCGTCGGCGGGGAAGAGGGAAAATCGGTCTGCAGCCGTCTGGGAAAGCTGGGGTTCCCAGCGGATGCCGCACAAGGGGAAGACCAGGCCCTCCAGATGATCGAGGAGGGCGGCCATGATCTCCTGCTCGTGGACGTCCGATGCGCGCGGGACGGGGACTACCGGATACTCAAGCGCGTCAGGGCGTCGCCAAAGGGCGGCTCGATCCCGATCATCGTCTACACGGAGCAGGCAGACGTCGACCCTGACGATACGTCCATCGAAATGGGTGCCGACGACTACCTCGTCGGGTTTTCCAACTCCTCGCGGGTGCGCTCGCAGCTGCGGCGATCGCTGGATGCGAAACAGCTCCGGGACATGCTCGCCGCCTGCACGGTGGAGCTCGACAGCCTGCGCAAGCTTTCCCATGATTTCACGAAGGTGATCGTTCCCATCGGGATCGCCCTTTCCGGGGAGAAGGACCCGGACCTCCTGATCGAGAAGATCCTCGTAGAAGCCAAGTCGGTATGCAACGCTGACGCGGGAACACTGTACCTCCTCACGGAAGAGGATTCCCTGAGGTTCGAGATCATGCACACCGACTCCCTGCAGATCCGCATGGGCGGATCCAGCGGCTCAAAGATCACCATTCCCCCGTTGAAGCTGCACGACCCGGAAACGGGACAACCGAATCATCATAACGTGGCCACTCACGTCGCTCTGGAAGGGACGTCAATCAACATCCCCGATATCTACCATGCGGAAGGTTTTGACTTCTCGGGGACAAAGGCTTTCGATAAAAAGAACAAGTACCGGTCCACCTCGAGCCTCACCGTTCCGCTCACGAACCACGAGAAGAAGGTGATTGGAGTCCTCCAGCTGTTGAACTCGGAGGATCCGGCTTCGGGAAAGGTGAGACCGTTCGATGCCTACCTCCAGCAGATCGTGGAGCTGCTCTCTTCCCAGGCCGCCATGGCGCTGAGCAACCAGATCCTGATGAATCGAGAAAAAAAGCTTCTGAAGTTCGAGACAGACGTACAGATCGGACGCAGGATCCAGACGGACTTCCTCCCCGAAAAGCTGCCCCAGCCCCCGGGGTGCGAGGTAGTTTCCTGCTTCCACCCGGCCCGGGAGGTGAGCGGGGATTTCTACGACGCTTTCATGCTTCCCGGCTCTAACCACATGGGCTTCGTAATTGCGGACGTGTGCGACAAGGGCGTCCCTGCGGCCCTTTTCATGGCTGTCATCCGCAGCCTCATCCGAGCGTTCTCCGAGCAGAGCACCTCATTCGGTCTGCCCATCCTTTCTGAGAGCAAAACGTCCTCTCCGAACTCGGTCGAGCACAAGCTGACCACCCTCTACCAGGACTTGAACGCGCTCAACACCGTGGTCATGGCGAGCAACTACATCGCCCGCACCCATAGCCAGCTCAGCATGTTCGCCACGCTTTTCCTGGGCGTGCTGGACCCTGACACGGGCATGCTGACGTATGTCAACGGTGGGCACGAAGCCCCGGTGATCATCGGACGGAAGGGAATCAGGGACAGGCTGGGTCAGACGGGTCCCGCAGTCGGGATGATACCGGATGCCGAGTTCGGTCTTCAGCAGTACCAACTGAAGCACCAGGATACGCTGCTCGCCTATACTGACGGCGTGCCGGAGACGCGGGATCCGAGTGGCGCTTTTTTCACTGAAAAGAAGCTTTTCTCTCTCCTGGAACAGCCGGCTCCGTCGGCCGCGGCTCTGGTGCAACGGATCGAATCAAGCCTGAAGGCTCACATTGCCGGAGCAGACCAGTTCGACGATATCACAATGCTCGCAGTGCGCTGGTCGGACCCGGCGAAGGCCGAGAAGCCGTGATTGACCGCGGAACACCCTTTCAGAACGGGCCAGGCAGACGAGGACTGTGATGGCCTGCAGCGGCATATCACGCGATCCCTCGGCAACCGCTGATTGATTCGGGGTGACAAGGGTCAGCTCGGCGACTATAGTAGTGGCGGTCCAGGAGGTGCAACGTGAGATTGCGAATCGTCGTTTTGGCTTTTGCGTTCTTCCTTGTCTTATCTTCTACGTACGCGCAGCCAGCGGATTTCATTGAACTGGCGAAAGCGGGAACCACTCGAAGCGTACAGGCAGCCATCGACCAGGGCGCGGATGTGAAAGCCAAGGACGAAAACGGGCAAACGCCGTTGCACGTTGCGGCCCAGTACAACCACAATCTGGAAGTCATCAAGGTGCTTGTAAAAGCCGGCGCTGACCTCAACGCAAAAGACGTGAACGGATGCACCCCGCTGTTGCTCGTTCTGGAGAACACCACGGTGCGGCCAGATGTGGTCAGAGCGCTGGCGGAAATGGGCTCCGATGTCAATGTCAAGGACAACAATGGCTACACACCTCTGATCCTCGCCTTGGGGAAGAAGTATCCTCCCGTTGTAGTCATGGCGATTCTCAAGGCCGGAGCAGACGCGAGAGGAATGAGCAAAGACGCCCCCTTGGTATCCGCACTATCGAACAAATATCCGCCCATGGTGATTTCGACGTTGCTGACTGCGGGTGCGGATGTGAACGGTCCGAATCCCAACGGCGTGACCCCACTCATGTCCGCCCTGATGAATGACGCCTCCTGGCCAGTGATCAAGGTGCTCTTGCAGGCTGGCGCCAAGGTCGACGTGCTTACTCATGACGGTCTCAGCCCCCTCATGCTTGCGGCCGCGGATGATCACGCCCCGCAGGTGATTGCGATGCTTGTGAAAGCCGGCGCGGACGTGAACGCCAAGGACCCGAAGGGCATGACTCCGCTGGGCTATGCCCTGACGTGGGGCGCAATGACAGGTCAAAAGCCAGAAGTGACCATCGCACTGGTAACAGCTGGTGCAAATATCAACGCCAAGGACACGGACGGTGGAACTCCGCTGATGTACGCAACGAACAACGAGAATGCGCACGTGCTGATCCCGGCATTTCTGAAAGCGGGCGCGGATGCAAAAGCGAAAAGCAACGAGGGGAAAACCGCTCTTGATTACGCGAAGGCAAACGAAAAGCTGAAAGACACCGACGCCCTGAAGCAACTCGAAGAAGCGTCAAAGTAGAGCAGACCTGCAGAGGCGGCTATCATGCTGCCGACTAAGGGGCGGCACGGGTACATCGATTGAGGCCCGGGCCGTTCCCCTGCGTTCGCCCAATGCGGCCCGTTGGGGGCCGTCTTACTTCTGTGATGCGAGGAACGCCTCGACATGGGCCGCCGTAATGAAGCCCATCGAGATGGCGATGTCGCCGAAGTGCCGCTTGTCCCCGCCCGCTTTCGCGCCCGCGACGGCGTCCACCTGGGACTGGGTCATCGCGCCTGTTCTGATCATATAATCACCGAGCCGCTCTGCCATGGCATCCCTCTTTCAAGAATACTTCTCGCAGGAGTATAGGTGGTGACAGTGCCGCGTCGCAAGCCGATGGGCTGCTGGACTGAAGGGGCCCCGTCCTCCCCTGTCATTGCGCGCCGACAGGGAAAGCCTCCTTGACCAACAACGATGCCCGGGGAACAGCCTCTATCGAGAATGCAGACCTCCCTATTCCCGGGATGCTGAAGTAGCTCCTGCGCTTGGTCCCGAGTGCCAGGTCTTTTTAAATCCTCCTGATCCTTCCTCTTGGCTTCACGTGGGTGCTATGATGGCTCTACCGCATTGGCGGCGGGAATGTCAAAATGCCGATATCGAACGTTTACTTATTGTCCGCGAAGACCCGCATGCCACGATTGCCCCGGGACTGGGTGGAGCGCCCGCGCCTGTCCCGAGCGCTGATCGACGCACTGCAGAACACGCTGGTTCTGATTTCGGCGCCTGCCGGTTATGGCAAGAGCACCCTCCTGGCCGAAACATTGCGCGGCCGGGAAAGGAGCGTGGGCTGGGTCTCTCTGGATTCCGCGGATAATAATCTTACTGACTTCTGGACCTGTCTCGCCGCTGCGCTGCGAGTGATTGCTCCGACAAAGTGCACCACGCTGCTCGAGGTCCTGGCCTCACCCGATCCGCCTCCGAACGCGTGGGTGCGGGCGGCCCTGCTCGATGCGATCGGTAATCGCGGGGACGGCTTCATTCTCGTGCTCGATGACTATCACCTCATTGAATCCAGGTCCGTTCATGAAGCCGTGGCCTTCCTGGTCGAGCACGTGCCTTCGGACGTGCACCTTGTCATCTCGGGGCGGGCGGACCCGCCGATGCCGCTGTCCCGGTGGCGGGCGAATGGAATGCTGGCGGAGCTGCGCGCCGGCGAGCTGGAGTTCACCCGGCAGGAAGCTGAGGCTTTTTTCAGATCGGGCACCGGCATACCCCTGTCCGATGTCGACCTCGCGATATTGGAAAGCCGGACCGAGGGATGGATCGTCGGGCTCAAAATGGCCGCCCTCTCCCTGAAGGGAAAAGCTGACATATCCGGAGCCATCGCCGCGTTTTCCGGAAGCAATCGGTACATCCTGGACTACCTGGTAGAGGAGGCGCTCGACAGGCAGCCATCTGAAATCCATTCGTTCCTTCTAGAGACGTCCGTCCTGAAGCGGCTGTGCGGCCCGCTCTGCGACACGGTGACCGGGCGGAGCGACGGTGCATCCATGCTCGCCAGGCTGGAGTCGGTGAATCTTTTCATCATTCCGCTGGACGACGAGAGAAACTGGTATCGGTATCATCATCTTTTCGCCTCTCTGCTCAGGAACGCCCTGTCCCGGGAAGGGCGGGAAGCGGTGAAGCGCCTGCACCTGCGCGCTGGCTCATGGTACGAGACATCGGATTCACCCGGGGAGGCTGTGGATCACTTTCTCGAAGGGGGCGGCTTCCCGCAGGCCATCGACGTGCTGGAGAGAGTCGCCCAGCTCATGCTCGGCCAGAGCCAGGCCGCCGGCCTCCTGGGTTATCACGCGAGGATCCCGCCGGAAAGCCTGCGTAAGAGTCCATGGCTTTGCCTTTGTTTCGCCTGGGCAGCGCTCCAGAACAACACGCAGGACGTCCTGACATCGATGCTGTCCATGATTGGCGAAGCCCTTTCCCTGAGCCCCGACGTTTTGTCTGCAGGCAGCCGGAAGAATCTGCACCGCATCAAGGGCCACGTGCTTTGCATCCGAAGCTTCATTGCCCAAGCCGCTGACGATCTTCCTCTTTCGATGCGCCTCTCGGAGGAGGCGGGGGCCGAGCTTTCCGGTGACGATCCCGGCGATCGCCTTGCCCGTGCTGTCAATTCGCTCACCCTGGCCGCCTGCTGCCAAAGAACCGGAGATCTGTCGAAAGCGATCCCCTATTACAGGGAGATGATCGACGCCGGCCGAAAAGGCGGTTTCTCGTATGCCACGTTGTCAGCCCTGGGCAGCCTTGCGGAGATGGAAATGCTCCTCTCCCGGTTGGACAGGGCAGCCGGTCTTTGCACCGAGGCCATCGAACAGAGTACGCGATGGGGCTCCGGCAATCCCCTGCCGGGCGCCGCCTTCGCGCACATCGTGCGCGGGCAGCTCGAGTATGAGCGAAACCACCTGGATGCAGCGGAGAAGGATTTTCAGTACGGCATTCGTCTCGGGGAGACCGGCGCGCACCGCGAATCGGTTCTCAGGGGCTGCCTGCACATGGTAAGACTCAGACAGACGCAGGGGGACGCAGAGTCGGCCTCTGAATACGTCCACCGGGCCGAGAACCTGGGACCATGGGTGATCGAGCCCGACGAGGTCCGCCGCATTCCAGCGTGGAAAGCCGCATCGGCGTTGCGACGTGGGGACCTGGACTCTGCCAAGGAGTGGGCCCGACAGAGGGAAGGGTCCCTTCCGCTCTCCCGGCCTCCCGAGTGCCGAATGGAGTTCGATTTCCTGACCCTGGCCAGAATCAGGCTCGCGGCAGACGAGTGCGACGGATTGCCGCAGCATCTCGAAGCTTTCATGCGAAACGCCGAACGCCAGGGCCGGATCGGGATCCTCATAGAGGCGCTTGTGCTCTCGGCACTGGCGCACGAACGCCTCGGAGAATCCGATGAAGCTGAAAAGACCCTGGACCGTGCCTTTTCCTTGGGCGAGCCTGCGGGCTACATCCGGACATTCGCCGACGAGGGCGAACCCCTGGCGGCTTTGGCGGGAAGAGTGACAGCGGGCGGCGTGCATGCGCAGCTCGTGGCGAGGGTCCTCGATGCCATCGGACTCCCCGGGATGGAGAAGCCGGCGCGGGCCGGCGGGCAGGTAATTGCGCACGGCCTCATCGAAGCGCTCAGCGAGCGCGAGATGGAGGTTCTCCGGCTCATAGAAGCGGGAAGGTCGAACAAGGAAATCGCCGACGTTCTTTTCCTGGCCGTGGGCACCGTGAAGAAGCACACGAGCAACATTTTCGGGAAATTGGGCGCGGAGAGCCGAACCCAGGCCGTCGCCATGTCTCGCAAGCTCGGCATTCTGTAGACCATAATACGCCTCAAAATACATCTTTCGGCCGCCGACAGCTCTCAGGGTTTAGCGCTATGGTTGCCGCATGCAACGGTACTTCTACAGGATAACGGTCCGGGGCCTGCTGGACGAAAGCTGGTCTTCCAGTTTCTCGGGCTTGGCGATCACTCACGGACACGACGGCATGACCCGCCTTTTCGGGTCAATGGCGGATCAATCCGCCCTCCACGGCGTGCTGAACCGGCTCCGCGACCTGAACCTGGAAATCATATCCGTCCTCCAATTGGACGCGGACGGGATCACCCTTCGCGAATAAACCTCGAAATACATCCTTTGACTGCTGATGGGACTGGCGGTTTATCGCGATCATATGCAGCAACAAGACTGCAAGGAGGCTTTCTATGAACATCCTCATCATCGCGGACAAGGAGGCGATGACCCCACTCTCCGAGAATCTCCTCGCCGAGGCCAGGGAGCTGCTGGAGGAGAAGGGAAACGACGTCGAAGTGATCGAAACAGGACCCGGCGACGTCGCACCCTGCCTGGGCTGTCTCCGCTGCCTTACCAAGACACATGGTGTGTGCGTAAACGTGGATGTCCTGTCGCACGTCAACAAAAGGATCGGCGATTTCGATCTGCTCTGCTACTTCGGCCCGATTGTCTTCGGCCAGTTCTCCGCGACGATGAAGAACGTCCTGGACAGGACCCAGATCCACAAGATGATGCGCTCGCGCTTCCTCATCGCCATCGGGTACGGGGAGGACGTGCGTGACGATGAGCTGGCCACCTTTCTCGACACCTTCAAAAAGCACCGGGGGAAAGCCAACAGTCTGCATCCCCAGGTCAGGGAGCGCTTCGAGGTATTCGCTTCCCGATCAATCGAAGACAACAACGTGGTGTGCGCGCACCTGAAGAGGTCCCTATGAACACTCCGGCGATCCGCGGTCAGGTGTGCCTGGTCAATGGGAGCCTGCGAGGGCTGAAAGCGTCATCGTTCCGGTTCCTGAGCCGCGTCGGCAAGCTTCTGGGAGATGGCAACGTCGACATCACCCGTATTTCGGTTCGGGCCCATCTGCCGAACGGGTATCCAGAGGATACGCTCGCGGCGGTAAACAGCGCGGAAACCGTGGTCCTCGCGTTTCCCCTTTTCGTGTACTGCCTGCCGGGCGGGTTCATGCGGTTCCTGGAGGAATGGGCCCGCCACGCGAGCATCCACCCGGCACCAAGGCGCACAAGGGTCTACGCCATCGTGAACAGTGGTTCCGCGCTGCCTGAGACCAACGAAGAAGCGATTCGCGTCATCAAGCACTTTTGTTCAAGGCTCGGCCTGCAGTGGCGATTCGCAATTGCGATCGGCGGAGGGATGGCGGTCCAGGCCATGGCGTTCATGGATCTCAGGCTGAGGAAGGCGATGATGAGCATCGCAGCCGATATCCGAGCGGGCAGCTGCGAGCCTGTGGACAATATACCCCTCAAGCCCCTCCTGCCGCGGATACTCATGGACACGGTCAGGGAGTACCTTGATCGAAACTCTCTGAAAGATGCGAGCGCCGCCATCAGCCTCCGCCAGGGTGCCAGTGCCCCACGGGCAACGCCGAACGGTTGAGAGGAGCTTTGCCGTCGATATCGCTTCTTTCGAAGGCACGGTCGGTGTATCCTGAACAGATGGCTGAGCCCCCGGCGATCCGTCTTACCTGGTTCGGTACCGCGTGCTTTCTGATCCTGGACGGAATCGATCTCGTGCTCGTCACGCACGCTGATCCAGACCACGTGAACAGGCTGCGCTTCTTGCCCGGTATCGCGGATATCCCCATCATCGCTCCGCCAACGGTGCTGACGAGGTTCCCCGACCTGCGGGTCACGACAGATATGCCGTACCGTCATGGCCCTCACGCGGGGCAGATGCCCTCCTGGTGACCATCGGCGGGCCTCAGGCAAACATTGACAATGCCCTCAAGATGGTGCGTCGGCTCCGGCCAAGGATCGCCGTGCCGATGCATTGGGAAGTTTTTTTTCGAAGCGACGCGAAGGCCCGCCGGTTTGCGCAGCTCCTTTCGAAGGAATCTGACGGCCCTGCCTGCGTCATTCCCACGCTGCACGTTCCCGTCGAGATCACGTAGTCGTCGGGAACGGCCAAAGGTGAGGCTCAGCGCGTAGGCGGCTTTTCCTGTACCTGTGTCGAACGTAAAAAGGGGCTGGCCCAAGGGGCAGCCCCTTTTCGATTTCCAACTAGTCCTGGCCCCGCGACGGCGCCGCCTCGCCTCGTCATCGGCGTGACGGCGCCACTGGGCGCTCCGCGGAGTCCTCCGCGCCGGGTGCGCTTGCTTGCGCTGCCGGCCCAATGGTGCTACCGTGCCCCGAAAGAGAGGTGCACGCGTGGCTGTACAGAAACACCTGACAACATTCGAGGCAGCGAGCATCGTCGCCGGATACGGCATCGGGGCCGGCATCATGGCTGTTCCCTGGATGATCGCGCAGAACGGCATCTGGCCGTCCCTGATCATCGTGCTCGCAGCCTACGGGGTGAGCGTGCTGCTGCACCTGATGATCGCCCAGCTCGCCCTTGGCTCATCAGAGACGGACAGCGGACGGCTGCAGATCGTCGAGATCTTCCGCACCTATCTCTTTCGGGGAAAGCTTCGCGGGGTGCTCACCTGGCTGTTCTTCGCCGTGATGTTCCTCGTGCTCACGCTGAACCTTTCCGCGTACGTGGCCGGCGCAGGTGACATCCTGGGAAACCTCACCGGTTTTCCGCCCCGCGCGGGAGGCGCGTTGTTCTCCGTGGTAGCCGCCGGGGTGGTCGTGCTGGGCCTGAAGGCCCTCGGGGTGAGCGAGAAGATCGCCGTGATCTCCATGCTCGCCCTGTTTGCCGCGCTTTTCGCCGGCACGTTGACGGTGCCCTTCCAGCCGCTCCCCGGCGGATTTCACTGGGGCACCGGCTCCCTCGCCCTGTTCGGCGTGGTCATGTTCTGCTTTGCCTCTTTCTTCTCAGTGCCGCAGGTCGTGGAAGGGCTTCGCGACAGGCCGGGGAAGATGCGGGGAGCCGTCCTGCTGGGGATCGCCATCAACCTCGCGATCATACTCCTGGTGACGTTCCTTGCCCTCGCGGCCTCCCCGAAGGTGACCCAGGTTGCCATTGTCGGCTGGGCCTCCGCGATCGGACCATGGGCGTCTATCCTGGGCTCGGTGTTCTTCCTCCTTGCCCTCCTGACCACCTACTGGTCCATCTCCTATGCCCTGGGCACCATCGTGCGTGAACGGCTCTCCGTTGGAAGGGTGCCGGCGTGGCTTCTCGCCACCCTTCCCAACATCGCCCTTGCGCTGTCAGGGCTCACGGGGTTCATGGGCTTTGTCCGGCTTGCCGGCGGGGCGATCGCGCTTCTCGTCGCGCTGCTGTTCGTACCAGCCTATCTGTCCTACAGGAAGACCGCGAGCGGCGATCTTTTCATCATGAGCGGGAGGCTGCGCTGGCGGTCCTGGCCCTGGATTGCCATGGCCGGCTACCTCCTCATGGCGGCAGGTTCCTTCGTTTCCCTGTGACCCGCTGGGACCTGCTGGCTGTCGGCGGCCGCATCCACTCCCTGGAGAGGGAGGGTGAGGTTTTCTCCGCCATTGCGGTAAGCGGCGGGAAAGTGGCTGCCCTGTTCACCGAGGACCCGTCGCCTGCCACCGCGGCCCGGGCTCGTCACGTCGTGGACCTTGACGGGCGAGGCGTTCTCCCCGGCCTGATCGACGGGCACATGCACTTCCTGCCTTCGGCGGTCTTCCGTGAGGCGGCCCTCGCGGTGGCCGACATTCGGCCTGACGGGCTGGCCGCGCAGAGCCTGGCATCGATCCGCGACAAGATGCGGGCATATGCAGCGCCCCTGCCTTCAGGCCGCCCGGTGTTCTGCCATACCTACCTGATCGATGCGGTGAAGGAAAAGAGACTGCCGCGCCGGGAAGAGCTTGATGCCTGGGTCCCGGGCCGTGCGGTGATCGTGCTCAGCATGGACGGCCATTCATCAGCATATTCCACCAGGGCCCTGGAGGCCCTGGGTCTTCTTGCCTCCTGCCCGGATGGCGTCCTCTCGGGGAGCGGCCACGAGCTTTCCATGGGAAAGGTGAACTCTCTCCTGGCCGGGAGCGTCACCCTGGGGATGCTCGCGCGGGGGATCCAGGACGTCGTCAACGATGCGCTGTCGCAGGGCCTGGTGTGTCTTCACTGCATGGACGGCTTCGAGGACTCGAAAAGGGACCCGGCCCTGTGGCTGCTCTCGCGCTGCGGGGGGACGCTGCCCATCGACCTGCGCCTCTTCATCCAGTACCGCGACCCGGCGCGGCTGGCTCCCTACCGGCGATTCCTGCGCGATGCGCGCATCGGCGGGTGCTTCGGGTGGGCCATGGACGGGTCGATCTCCTCGGGCATCGCTGCCCTGGATGAGCCGTACGTATCGGATCCCGAGAACCGCGGGCGGCTGTACTTCTCTGCCGCGGAGGCGGCCGCGCTGGTGCAGCGCGCCGCGCGCGCAGGCTTCCAGGTGACGGCCCATGCCATCGGCACG
>JBEKVA010000053.1:0-15293 GCA_049514475.1 Spirochaetia bacterium | reverse complement strand
CGGAACCGCCCCTGCTTCCCCTTCAGCATGTCGGACAGGGACTTCAGCGGCCGGTTGGCCGCGCCCTTCACGACCCTCTTCTTCTTGGAGTTGTCGAACAGGGCGTCAACCGCCTCCTGGAGCATCCGCTTCTCGTTCCTGATGATGATGTCGGGCGCGTTCAGCGCGAGCAGTCTCTTGAGGCGGTTGTTCCTGTTGATGACACGGCGGTACAGGTCGTTGAGGTCCGAGGTGGCGAACCGCCCCCCGTCCAGCTGGACCATGGGGCGCAGCTCGGGGGGAATCACCGGGATGACCTCGAGGATCATCCACTCCGGCTTGTTCGTGGAGCCGCGGAACTTCTCGATCAGCTCGATGCGCTTCAGCAGGCGCTTGTCCGCCTTGGCGCCCTTGTCGATCATCTTGCGGCGCAGCTCCTCGGCCAGCGTATCGATGTCAATGGACTCCAGCAGCGTGCGGATGGCCTCCGCGCCCATGCCGGCGGTGAAGGACATGCCGTAGCGCTCGCGCGCCTCGATGAACTCCTCCTCCGTGAGGATCTGCATGCGCTTCAGCTCGGTGTCGCCCGGATCGATGACGATGTACTTCTCATAGAAGAGGATCGAGCGCAGGGCGGCGATCTGCAGGTCGAGGAACAGCCCGATGCGCGACGGGACGGAGCGGTAGTACCAGATGTGGGCCACGGGGGCGTCCAGCTCGATGTGGCCCATGCGCTCGCGGCGGACCTTGAAGTGCGTGACCTCCACACCGCAGCGGTCGCAGATCACACCCTTGTACCGGATGGACTTGAACTTGCCGCAGTAGCACTCCCATTCCTTGGTGGTGCCGAAGATGCGCTCGCAGAAAAGCCCGTCCTTTTCGGGGCGCAGCGTGCGGTAGTTGATCGTCTCGGGTTTCTTCACCTCCCCGTACGACCACGCCCGGATCTGGTCCGGAGAGGCGAGCTTTATAAGTATGTGATCGAAATCCTGAAGATCTCGCATTCCTGCCTCCTAATTGCGCCTGCTTCGCGGTCGCAGACCTAGAATCGGCTCATCTGGCGGTCAATCAGCTCTTCGTCGCGCTCGGTCAGCGCGATCTGCTTGTTCTTCACGTCGAAGATGCTCACGTCCAGCGCCAGCCCGCGCATCTCCTGCACCAGCACGTTGAAGGACTCGGGGATGTCCGGCGCCGTGGATATCTCCCCCTTCACGATGCTCTCGTAGATCTTCGCGCGGCCCATCATGTCGTCGCTCTTGATCGTCAGGAGCTCCTGCAAGGTGTTTGAAGCACCGTAGGCTTCCAGCGCCCACACTTCCATTTCTCCCAGCCTCTGGCCGCCGAACTGCGCCTTGCCGCCGAGGGGCTGCTGCGTGACCAGCGAGTAGGGGCCCGTGGAGCGGGCATGCATCTTGTCATCGACAAGGTGATGCAGCTTCAGGATGTAGATCGTCCCCACCGTGACCTGGTTCTCGAACGGCTCACCCGTATGGCCGTCCATGAGGGTGACCTTCGACGAGGTGGGAAGGCCCGCCTCTTTCAGCTTCGATTCTATCATCTCGTTGGACGCCGACTGGAACACCGGCGTCGAGTACCACTCGTCCAGTGCGGTGCCCGCCCAGCCAAGCTCGGTTTCCATGATCTGGCCGAGGTTCATACGCGAGGGAACGCCCAGCGGATTGAGGACCACGTCGATCGAGGTCCCGTCCTCCATGTAGGGCATCTCCTCCACCGGCAGGACGCGGGCAACGACGCCCTTGTTCCCGTGCCGGCCTGCCAGCTTGTCCCCTTCCTGCAGCTTGCGCTTCGCGGCGATGAGGACCTTCACGACCTCTTCGACCCCGGGGTCAAGCTCGTCACCGTTGGCCCTCTTCAGCCGCTGCACGTCGATGATAGTGCCTTCCACGCCGTGGGGCACGCGCAGCGATGTGTCGCGCACTTCCTTTGCTTTCTCACCGAAGATCGAGTTCAGCAGCTTGAACTCGGGGGTGGAATCGGTCTCGCTCTTCGGGGTGACCTTGCCCACCAGGATGGAGCCGGCCTTCACGCTGGCCCCCACGCGGATGATCCCCTCCTCGTCGAGCTGCTCGAAGGCATGCTCGTTGGTGTTGGGGATGTCACGGGTGATCTTCTCGGGGCCCAGCTTGGTTTCGCGGACCTCGACGGAGAACTCCTTGATGTGGATGGAGCTGAAAGCGTCGGCCTGCACAACGGCCTCGGAGATCAGGATGGCATCCTCATAGTTGTAGCCGTTCCAGGGCATGAACGCGCACAGCAGGTTGCGGCCCAGGGCAAGCTCTCCCTGGTAGGTGGCAGGACCGTCGGCGATGACCGCGCCGGTCTCCACCTTCTGGCCCAGGGACACGATGGGCTTCTGGGTGTAGCAGGTGTCCTGGTTGGTGCGCTGGTACTTCAGAAGACCGTAGATGTCCTCTTCCCTCTTTGCCTCATCCGGCTTGATGCGGATTTCCACGGAGGTGACGTAGGAGATCGTGCCGCCCCTCTTGGCGATCACGACCACCCCTGAATCGTAGGCGGTCCGCCCTTCCATGCCCGTTCCCACGCGGGGGGGCTCGGGGGAGATCAGCGGCACCGCCTGGCGCTGCATGTTGGATCCCATGAGCGCGCGGTTTGCATCGTCGTGCTCCAGGAAAGGTATGAGGGACGCCGAAACGGAGATGATCTGCTTCGGGGAGACGTCCATGTACTGGATGTCCTCGGGCGGCCGGGTGATGTAGTCACCGCCCTTGCGCACCGAGATCTGCTTCTCCTGGAACTCGCCCTTGTTGGAAAGGGGTGCGTTGGCCTGGGCGATGAAGTAGCGCTCCTCGTCCATGGCGGAGAGGTACTCGATCTCGTTGGTGACCTTCCCGTTCTTCACCTTGCGGTAGGGGGTCTCAAGGAAACCGTACTCGTTCACGCGCGTATAGTTGGCCAGGGAGACGATGAGGCCGATGTTCGGTCCTTCAGGGGTCTCGATGGGGCACATGCGGCCGTAGTGGGTGTAGTGAACGTCGCGGACCTCGAACCCCGCCCTGTCGCGGGAAAGACCGCCGGGCCCGAGGGCGTTGAGCCTCCGCTTGTGCGTCAGCTCTGCCAGCGGGTTGACCTGGTCCATGAACTGGGAGAGCTGGCTGGAGCCGAAGAACTCCTTGATCGTGGCCACGATGGGCTTGATCGAGATGAGGTCCTGCGGCTTGATGGTGTCGGCTTCCTTCAGCGACATGCGTTCCTTCGCAATGCGCTCCATGCGGGTGAAGGCGACCTTCAGCTGGTTGGTGAGAAGCTCACCGACCGAGCGAACGCGGCGGTTGCCGAGGTGGTCGATATCGTCGACATTCATCTCCCCGATGTAGACCCGGATGAGCCAGGTCATCGTGTTGATGATGTCTTCCTTGATCAGGGTATGAGTCTTGACCACTTCCTTGTAGTCGAACTTCTTGTTCAGCTTGTAGCGGCCCACGCGGCCCAGGTCGTAGCGCCTGCTGGAGAAGAACATCGAGTGCAGGTCCTTCTCGGCGTTTTCGATCGTGATGGGCTCGCCCGGCTTTATGATGGAATACACGCGCAGGATAGCGTCATCCTTGGAGATCTCGTCCTGCTCGGGGGTTTCCTTGGTGAACTTCATCTCTTCCCGCTCGAAGCAGTTGAGAATGATGGGGGAATGCAGTGAGCTCTCGTGCTCGAAATCGATGAGGTGGATTTCCTTCACCCCGGCGTGCACCAGCTCCTCCACATCGTGCGGATGGATCTTGTCGCCGGCGCGGTAGAGCTTCTTCTGGTGGTCGCCCTCTTTCACGTTGACCCCGCGGGCAAAGTTGCGCCCCACCAGGCGCTCCTTCTCCTCGCGGTTGTCGGCAATCTTCGCCTTCTCGATGTGGTAGAACAGCTCGATGATGGATTCGCGCGTCTCGAAGCCCAGCGCGCGCAGGAAGATGGTGGCCAGGATCCGCTTCTTGCGGTCGATCTTGGCGTAGATGAGCTCCTTCTTCTGGTCGATCTCGAACTCCAGCCATGACCCGCGGTACGGGATGATGCGGGAGGAGTAGACGCCCTTCTCGTGGGAGAAGATGACGCCGGGGGAGCGGTGGATCTGGCTGACGACCACGCGCTCGGCGCCGTTGACCACGAATGTGCCCTTGTCAGTCATGATGGGGATGTCCCCCATGTAGATCTCTTTCTGCCGGATTTCGCCGGTGTTCAGAAAGATGAGGTTGATCTTCGCCTTCAGCGGAATGGCGAAGGTCAGCCCTTTCTGCTTGCACTCCTGCTCGCCGAACTTGATGTTCTGCTCGTCGAGGGTGAAACCGCAGTATTCCAGCAGCATGTCGCCGTTGGGGCTCTCGATGGGGAAGGTGGATTGGAACACCTCCTCAAGGCCCTGTTTCAGCGGCGGCTCGCCCTTGAGCAGGGTCTTGCGCTGCAGAAATCGTTCGTAGGAGGAGAGCTGGATGTCCACGAGATTGGGGATCTCCATGACATCGTCGTAGCCTCTGCCAAAAAGAATCCGCTTGATCTTCTTGGTCTTGTCAAGATTCATTCAATCCCCCTAACAAAGAATAGACCACCAGAGAGACCTCCCTCCGGTGGTTCTTTCTTGAGTCGACATAAAACCTTCCACGGTAAACCCGTGGAGTTCCCGCAATGCGGTGCAAGGTCTAACGCTATTGGATCTCGACAACAGCGCCGGCCGCTTCCACCTGCGCCTTGATCTTTGCGGCTTCTTCCTTGTAGACGTTCTCCTTGAGGGTCTTGCCGCCAGCTTCCACAAGATCCTTGGCCTCCTTCAGGCCGAGCCCCGTGATGGTGCGCACTTCCTTGATGACGGGGATCTTCTTGGCCTCATCATAGCTCTTCAGGATGACGTTGAACTCCGTCTTTTCTTCCGCCGCGGGGGCAGCGGCCGCCGCCGGACCCGCCGCCATGGCCATGGGAGCCGCGGCCGTGACGCCGAACTTCTCCTCCATTGCCTTGACGAGCTCGGACACCTCGAGAACCGTCATGGAGGCGATCGCGTCCAGGATCTGATCCTTGTTGAGTTCTGCCATTTATCTTCTCCTTTCGTTGTTTAATTTCACGGCCCAGCTGGCTTTCAATCGAAGACTGGGTTCGTGTGTCATGGCACGGGGTGCCATTAATGAGCTTCCTTTTCCTTCTTCTCGCCCACCGCCGCCAGGGTGCGCACCAGCTTGGATGCCACGCCGTTCATGGCGTACATCATGTTGCGCAGCGGCGCGTTCATGGTGCCCATCAGCATGGCGAGGAGCTGTAGCCTGCCGGGCAGCCTGGACAGCGCCTCGATCTCCTTCATGCCGAAGATCTTTCCGCTGATCACCCCGCCCTTGATCTTCAGGGGTGCGGCCTTCATGAAGTCGATCATGACCTTTGCCGCGGGGCTGGGGTCCGCGCCGAGGAATGCAAGGGCCGTGGGCCCGGTGAGCATTTCCGAAGCGTCGGGAAGACCGGCTTCCTTCATGGCGATGCGTGCAAAACGGTTGCGCACCACGCGGTAGGCGGTTCCCTTCTCCGTGAGCTTCGCGCGGAGGTCGGTCATCTGGGGAAACGTCAGGCCGCGGAAATCGGAGAAGATCAGGTCAGGGGCCTTCGTGAAATGCTCTTTCAGCTTGCTGACCGCCTCGATCTTCTGCGGCTGTATCTTGTGTGTCGTCTGTTCCATATCTTCAGCTCCTTACGCGGTGAAGGCCTTGTCCTTGGGGGACAGGCGGATGCCGGGGCCCATGGTGGAGGACAGCACGATGGAGGTCACGTACTCCCCCTTCAGGTCGGAGGGTCTCTTGCGCACGACCTCCTGGATGAAGGCCGAGGCGTTGGCCACGATCTGGTCCTTGCCCATGGAGAGCTTGGCGACCGCGAGGTGCACCACCCCGCCCTTGTCGGCCCGGTACTCCACGCGGCCCTTCTTCAGCTCATCGAGGGCTTCCTTGACGTTGAAGGTGACCGTCTGGGTCTTCGGGTTGGGCATCAGCCCGCGCCTGCCCAGGATCTGCCCGAGCTTGCCGACGTCCTTCATCATGTCAGGGGTGGCAACCGCGATGTCGAAATCGAGCCAGCCGCCCTTGATCTGCTCGATGAGGTCGTTGTCCCCCACGTAGGCGGCCCCCGCCTTGCGGGCCTCCTCCGCCTTGTCGCCCTTGGCGAACACGAGGATCTTCTTTTCCTTGCCGAAGAGGTGCGGGAGAGCCATCACGTCGCGGATGGTGTGCTTGCTCTTGATATCGAGCTTCATCGAGACCTCGACGGTCTCGTCGAACTTCGCGTACGCCAGCTCCTTCACCAGCTCAACCGCCTTCTCCAGCGTGTAGGTGGCGGTGCCGTCGTACTTGGCGATCGATGCTCTGTATTTCTTGCCGTGGTTCATGATGCTCAGCCCTCCACCGTCACGCCCATGCTGCGGGCGGTGCCCGCGATGATCTTCATCGCGGCCTCGATGTCCTTCGCCGTGAGGTCGGGCATCTTCTGCTCTGCAATGGCGCGCAGCTTGTCCTTCGTGAGCGCCCCGACCTTTGTCTTGTTCGGCTCACCGCTGCCCTTTTCCAGCCCGAGGGCCTTCTTGATGAGGACCGCCGCCGGGGGGGTCTTCGTGATGAAGGTGAAGCTCTTGTCCGTGTAGATCGTGATGACCACCGGGATGAGCACGCCCTCTTCCTGCTTGCGCGTGCGCTCGTTGAACTGCTGGCAGAACTGGGCCGCCTGTACGCCGTGGGGACCCAGCGCGGGTCCTACCGGGGGCGCCGGGGTGGCCTTGCCGGCCGGCACCTGCAGCTTGACGATTGCCTTGACTGTCTTTTTCGCCATGTCTCCCTACCTCCGTGGTGCTATCGCCCGCGCCATGTGCGCGAGCTCCCAATCGGGCCCTCTGAGCGGTACGGCCTTCGGGCCGAACGGGTACTCCCGTATCCCGCCCATGTGGACCCCATGAGGATCAATGTCAAAGTGAGGCAAATGCCCGAATCGCCTCAGATCTTCTCCACCTGCAGGAAATCCACCTCGACCGGCGTCGAGCGGCCGAAGATTCCCACCATGACGCGGAGCTTTCCCTTTTCCGTGTTCACCTCTTCGATGCTTCCCGTGAAGGAATCGAAGGGCCCGTCGATGATGCGCACCATCTCCCCCATGGAGAAGCTCTGGCGCGGCTTCAGAACGCGGTCGGCCTTGATCTCCCCCGCCTTCTGCAATATGCCGCGCGCCTCGTCCTGGGAGATGGGCTGCGGCTTCTGGTTGCGGTTGGACCCGACGAAGCCGGTGACCCCGGGGATTTTCCTGATCTCCTGGCACACCTCTTTCCACCCGGGCTCGGGCAGGTCCATTTCCACCATGATGTAGCCGGGCAGGAACTTCTTCGTGGACACCCGCTTGTGGCCGTCCTTTATCTCGACGACCTCCTCGGAGGGGACCTTCACGTCGAACACATGCTCCTTGAGCGTGCCTTTGTCCACGAGCATCCGCACGTGCTTCTGCACCTTGTTCTCGTAGCCAGAGTAGGTATGGACGACGTACCATGCCTTTGACATGCAGCCTCTCGCTTAAAAGATCCAGTCCACGATTTTGAAGAGGACCAGATCGACAAGACCGAGCATGAGGGCAATGATGATCGTTGACACCAGCACGACCTTGGTCGAGGATATGGCCTCTTCCCTGCTGGGCCAGGTCACTTTTCTGAGTTCCGCGTAGCTTTCCTGAAAGAACAAGATAATCTTCTTCATGTACTCCGTCCCTCGGATGCCCACCGGAGGCGCCATTGGCGCCCTATTCCTCGTCCAGGCCAGGCAGGACTCGAACCCGCAACATCCGGTTTTGGAGACCGGCGCTCTACCATTAGAGCTACTGGCCTATGAACTCGCTCCCGCAGGCTTTCCCCTCCTGTGGCACAGGCGGCGTTCGCACCACGGGTCCCCTTCCGCTCCCCTACTTTACCTTTGCTTCCTTGTGGAGGGTATGCTTCCTGTCCCACCGGCAGTACTTATTGAATTCCATCTTGCCCTGGGTGTTGCGGCGATTCTTTGTTGTGGTGTAGTTGCGCCTGTCGCACTCCGTACATTGCAGCGCGATCAGCTCGAGATTTTTAGCTTTCCCTTTGGCCATCTGGATCTCCCTGGTGGTAGTTGAAGGGCAAATTTACACAAAATGCCCCTTCCATGTCAAGTACGCCGGGTAACTTGAACTTTCCCAGTGCCGACGCGCTCGTTTCACGTCGTCTGGCTCGAGCCCTCGACCGGATTTGAACCGGTGACCCCGTCCTTACCAAGGACGTGCTCTACCAACTGAGCTACAAGGGCAAGCGCGACCCGAAGGGTCGCGCGATAGGGGCCCCGTGGCAAATGTCACGGAGTACCGTGACCGGGCAGCCGGCTGTACTCAGACGGCGGGAGCCATGGGGAACTTCCTTCTGCGCTGCGGGAGTCTACCAAACCCGCCGGCAGGGAGTCAAGCGTCCTCTTTCCTGCGGAAAAACAGGAGCAGCGACTGCCCGTACTCCCGACGGTCGCTCAGCACGAGATCCTTCCGTTCGGTGGAAAGCTTCTCCGCGGTGTGCAGGTGCATCAGCACCAGCCCTCCCGGGGTGAGGTGGGGCGGCGCGCCCGCCTCGTCAAGGATGATGCCCTTCCCCTCCAGATCGAACGGCGGGTCGAGAAAGATGATGTCCCACGAGCGGGTGTTGCTCCGTAAAAAACGCTCCACGGGGGAAATGACCAGGTCGATGTGGCTCTCCACGAAGGAGATGTTTTTCAGTATCGTCGCCTTTTTCCGGGCATCCTTTTCCACCAGCAGCACCGGCTCTGCCCCCCGGGACGCCGCCTCGATCCCGAGGATCCCCGTGCCCGCGAACAGGTCCAGGAATGAGACCTCGTCGAGGTTGCCGAGGATGGAGAACAGGGACTGGCGCATGCGGTCCATCGACGGGCGTATGGTGCCCGGCGGGCAGAGAATGGTGCGCCCCCGGTAGGCGCCTCCGGTGATCCTCACGTCAGCCTCCCTCCACGACGGCTTCGAAACCCGCCGTCCAGGGCGCCGGCACGATGCCGCCGAACACCTTCGCCATCGCGGCATGGGAAGGGAGCAGCAGGCCGGGGTCCTCGGCAAGGAGGCGCTTCGCATCATCGCGCGCAGCCACGAGCAGCGGGCCGTGCACCAGCAGGTCGGCAACGCGGAAGCCCAGGAAGCCGCTCTGACGGATGCCCAGGAGCTCGCCGGGCCCCCGCAGCTGCATGTCCCGCTCCGCGATCTGAAACCCGTCGGTCGTTTCCTTCATGATCTTCAGCCTCTCCACCCCTTCGGAGGTCAGTGTGCCGCCGTAGACGAGAAAGGCGTAGGACTGCTCGCCACCGCGTCCCACGCGGCCCCGCAGCTGGTGCAGCGTGGAAAGGCCGAAGCGCTCCGCGTGCTCCACCACGATGCAGGTCGCGTTGGCCACATCGACACCCACTTCCACCACGCTGGTGGCAACCAGCACCTTCACGGTCCCGGCGGCAAATCCCGCCATCGCCCGTTCCTTCTGCTCCTGGGGGACGCGCGAATGGATGAGGGCCATCGGCACCCCCGGGTAGACTTTCTCCCCCAGGTGCTGGAAAGCCGTTTCCGCGTCCTTGATGGCAAGGGCCTCGGACTCCTCGATGAGAGGATACACGAAATACGCCTGCCTGCCCTTCTCCAGCTCCTCCCGCACCCGCTGGTAAACCTTCTGCTCGTTGCCTTCCCGGGCCAGGTGGGTGACCACCGGCCTGCGGCCCGCGGGCATCGTCCTGATGGTGGACACGTCGAGGTCTCCGAATGCCGTAAGGGCGAGGGTCCGCGGAATGGGGGTGGCCGTCATGAGAAGCAGGTCGGGGCTCTCCCCTTTTCTCACGATGGCCTGGCGCTGCAGGACGCCGAACTTGTGCTGCTCATCGACGATCACCAGGCCGAGGTCGCGGAAGGCCACGTCCTCTGAAAAAAGGGCGTGGGTGCCGAACAGAAGGTCGATCTCCCCGGCCCGCAGCGCAGCAAGGAGGAGGGCGCGCGGCTCCCCGCTCACGGAGCCGGCAAGAAAGGCCATGCGGATGCCCAGCGGCTCCAGCAGCCGCGCGGCGTTCTCCGCGTGCTGGCGCGCGAGCAGCTCCGTCGGGGCCAGGAAGGCGGCCTGCTCGCCGCCGGCCACCACCAGCAGGGCCGAGAGCAGCGCGACCAGCGTCTTGCCGCACCCCACGTCTCCCTGGAGGAGCCGCGCCATGGGAACGGCACCGCCCAGCTCTGCCGCGATTTCGGCCGCGACAGTCTTCTGGTCAGCGGTCAGCGTAAAGGGAAGCCGCGCAACCAGGCCATCCCGCAGCCGGGGGTCGAGGGTCCTGGTGCGATGTCGGCGCACCGCCTGCACGCGTTTTTTTCTCAGGACGGAAACCTCGAAGGCCAGGAGCTCCTCGTAGGCAAGGGCCTGCCGGCAGCTCTCGGCGGAGGCCACGCTTTTCGGAAAATGCACCCCCTGCAGCGCCTCGCGCAGACCCGCGAGCCGGCGGGACTCGCGGAGGTCAGCCGGCAGGAGCGGCTCAAGTGTCGGCAGCATCTCCTCGAGGGCGCGGCTCATTACCTTGCGCATGGTGGCCTGTGTCAGGCCCTCGGTGAGCGGGTACACGGGGAGGATCCTGCCGAAGAGAGAGGGGGTCTCGCTCCAGGGCTCCAGCTCGAAATCACTGCACTGCAGCTCTCCGCGGCGAAGATGAAAGCTCCCCCAGATGAAAAATTTCTTTCCCGGCTGCAGAAGGCTGCGCAGGAATGGCCGCCCGAAGCACACAAGCTCAGCCCCGGCACTTTGATCGCTCACAAACGCCTTCAGCGTGCGCTTTCTGCCCCAGCCCAGGTCGACCACGGAGGTCACCTCGGCCGCAACACCCACCTTCTCCGCTGCGGCAGCCTCGGCAGTGGCGGCCCTGGCGGCAACGTGCGCCAGGGGGACCACCGCGGAGCGGTCCTCGTAGCCGCGGGGAAGGAGGAGCAGGAGATCGCAGAGAGTGCGCACGCCCACGCGCTCAAGGCGCGCGGCACTTGCCGGGCCGACGCCGCGCAGCGTGGAGACATCCTGCACCAGCTCGCCAAGGAACACGCGCCGCCCCTGCGTCCGACCGGGTGCCGGCTAAATGGGCAGCATCTGGAACAGGTTTCTCAGGGTGGGAATGATCAGGAACTCGCCCAGAAGCCAGACGATGAACAGCACGCCGAGGGTGAGCAGCAGGTGCTGGGTGTAGCCGGCCCGCGGGCGCAGGCGGAGAACCTTCATCACCCATGCCACGATCGGCGCAATGATCATGTCCACGACCTTCCAGAGGTTGGAGCCGACGGCGGCCCGGAAGAGAAGCGGGATGGTGCGCAGGAGGCCGACGATGATGAACAGCAGGAGCAGGAACCGGGCACCCGACCACGCCGCGGAGAGGACCGACGCGAGGAAGAAGCCGAGGGTGATCCGCCCGTAGTACAGCAGCTGGTTCACGAGGTCGAGCGCGACCACCAGGAGGAGGACGGCCGCGATGGGAGAGAAATCGAAGAGGCCGGCGCGCAGGAACTTGATGCGGCGGAACAGTCCCAGGTAGGGCTCCGTCGCCGCCGTGAGCAGCTCCCAGGCCTTGCCGAGGGCCTGCGGGGCGAACCACCCCAGGATGATGCGCATGGCCACCAGGAACAGGTACGCGATCAGGATGACGTTGATAATCGTGAGCAGGATCAGCACGGCGAGGCCTCCTTGATGAATACAACCGGAAAAATCATGCGAAGAACGGGGAAGGGACCAGCTTCTCCACCAGGGAAATCATCGTCTTGTTGATACGCTCCAGCTCGTCCGCGGTGAGCCCCGCCCCGAATGCCACCCGCTCTCTCCAGTTGGGCGAAAGCAGGTCAGAGGCCTTGTGCGCGTCGGAATCAAGGACGAGCGGCGCCCCTGCCTCGCGGGCAAGGGAGACGATCCTGCCGTTGCCCAGGCCGTGGGAATAGCGCGCCGTTACTTCGAGGTGAACGCCGTTTGCCGCGGCCAGCCGCACCTCCTCCTCGGAGATGAGCCCGGGGTGAGCCAGGATGTCCACCCCCGCCTCGATGCCGGCGCGGTTGGTGCCCAGCGCCACCGGCTCGCACACCGATTCCCCGTGCAGCAGCACCAGGCGCGCGCCCAGCTGCCGCGCGCGGCGCACCAGCCCCGCGATCTGCCCCGGGGGCACGTGGGTGAGCTCGACGCCGGGGATGATGCGGATCTTCAGGAACGGCTGCGTCTCCCGGGCGAACTGCACCAGGGAGGAGATCAGGTCATCCAGATTGGAGGCATCGGCATGGTCGGTGATGGCGATGGCGCGGTAGTCGGCATGCTCGGCGCGGCGCACCAGCTCCGCCGGGGCAAGCTCGCCGTCACTCAGGAACGAATGCGTGTGCAGGTCTATCATCGCTCCCCTCCTGCGGGCCCCGCCAGGACCCGGTAGTATTGTGATTCTGGAAAGATGCCGTCAGAGGCGAGAATCTTTCCGAAGGCCTTTCTCACCTGCGCCTCCTCAGCCTCATCCACCAGCACGTACAGGTCGGAGGGCTTTGTCTTGTCCTCCCACTTCTGGTGCACGCTCTCGATGTTGATGGAGAACTCGGCGCAGACGCCCGTCACCAGCGCCCAGATGCCCGGCCGGTTGGCGGTGACGAAATGGAAGTAGTACTTGCCGACCATCCGCTCCACGGGGAAGGGCTGCGCGCAGGGCAGCTCCGCGGAGGGCGGACGGGGCACGTGCCGGGACAGGATGGTATTCAACAGGTCCCCGAGGTCGGAGGCCACCGAGGAGGCCGTCGGGTTGCCGCCGGCTCCCCTGCCCTCGTAGACCGAGGGCCCGAGGAAATCCGAATCCACCAGGAGGCCGTTGAACTCATTGCGCACGCCCGCCAGGGGGTGATCCGCGGGCACCAGCGCGGGGAACACGGTGACAAGCGGCGCGCCCTCGATGAGCCTCGCCTGGGCCACCAGCTTGATGACGAACCCGGCGGAGCGGCAGAACTCGATGTCCTTCCTGGTCACCGCCGTGATGCCTTCTCTCAGAATGCTCTTCTGCTCCACCCAGCAGCCGAAGGCAAGGCTGGCGAGCAGCCCGATCTTCTGCGCGGCGTCCCCGCCGTTGACATCGAGTGTCGGGTCGGCCTCTGCGAACCCCTTTTCCTGCGCCTGCGCCAGGGCCTCCGCGAAGGAGAGCTGGTCCTCGCTCATGCGGGTGAGGATGTAGTTGGTCGTCCCGTTGACGATCCCCATGATGCTGGTCACGCGGTTGCCCATGAGGCTCTCGCGCAGGACCTTGATGATGGGGATGCCCCCGCAGACCGCTGCCTCGAACTTCAGCTCCACACCGTGCGCATCCGCAAGGGCGAACAGCTCCCTTCCGTGCACGGAGAGCAGCGCCTTGTTCGCCGTGATAACGTGCTTGCCGCGGGTGAGCGCCTCGCGGATCAGCGGCAGGGGATCCTCCACCCCGCCGGCCAGCTCAACGACGATGGGGATGGTGGGGTCGTCGAGGATCTCGCGCCAGCCGCTTACCACCTTTGTGCCGGCCGCCACTGCGCGCTTGCGCGAGGCGTCGCGCACACCGACGAGGGGCACCTCGACGGCCACCCCGAGACGCCGGGCGAACTCATCGGCGTTTCGGCTCAGGAGCCGGTAGAAGCTCTCCCCGACGGTGCCGAAGCCGACCAGGCCGATCCTTACTCTGTCCATACGTCGGCAACCTGGGAGTACTTGCGAAGACCCTCCAGGCAGTCTTCCGAGTCGGCGACGCGGATCTGCGACGACGCCTGGACCACGACCTCCCCGCCCCCGTTGCCGCCCGCGACGTGCAGGAACAGCGAGCAGCCGCCCCGGCGGTCAAGGAGGTACTCCCTCATCTCGTGCAGGCTCTCCTCGGTCCCCACCTCGTCCCGCAGCCTGACGTGAACCGCCTGCGCGGGCCTCTGCGGCAGGGCTCCCGGCGCCATGATGTCGTCGACCTTCACTTTCGCGTCCCCCCTCGTGGTGTCTATTTTTCCTATGACCCCGACTATGGCCTCGTTGGCAATCAGGGCGCGCTTGCTCTCGAACACGTCGGAGAACAGGACGAGCTCGATGGTGCCGTTCTGATCCTCGAGCTGGGCGAATGCCATGCCCCGGCCGTTCCTGGTGCGTATCTCCCGCACCTCGCTCAGGATGCCGACCAGGGTGCAGGCACGCTCATTGGAGAGCGTCTCCTTCCTCGAGAGGTCGACATTCACCGTGTGGGACATCAGCTCCTTCCAGGCATCCAGCGGATGGCCTGAGAAGAAGAAGCCCAGGTTCACCCGCTCGCTTTCCAGGAGCTGGGCGGCGGGGAACTCCGGCTGGCGTTCCAGCTCGATGGCAGCCGCGGGGGCCTCCCCGGCGGTCTCGAAGAGTGACACCTGCCCGTATCGCTTTGCCTCCCGGGTCTTCGTGGAGAGCTCCATGATCCTGCCGAGGTTGTGCATCAGCGTGGCGCGCGTCTCCCCCATGTGGTCGAATGCCCCCGTGATGATGAGGCTCTCCGCCACCTTGCGGTTGACCTCGTGGGAGTCGATCCTGTCGAAGAAATCGAGGAAGCTCGCGAAGGCCCCGTGGGCCTCCCGCTCGGCGATGATGGCATCCACGGCGCCCGCGCCCACGTTCTTGATGCCCATCAGCCCGAAGACGATCTTGCCTTTCTCCACGGTGAAGACCTTCTGGGAGACATTCACGTCGGGGGGCAGCACCTCGATGCCCATCTCGCGCGCCTCGTGGATCAGCTGCGCCAGGCGGTCGGTGTCGTTCATGTCGTTGGTGCAATTGGCCGCGATGAACTCCGCGGGGTGGTTGGCCTTCAGCCAGATCGTGTGATAGGCGGGAATGGTATAGGCCGCCGCGTGGCTCTTGTTGAAGCCGTACCCGCTGAAAGCGAACAGGAGCTCGAAGATCTTCTCCCCTGTCTTGCTGTCGTAGCCCTTCGCCTTCGCCCCGCTCAGGAACTTCTCCTTCATCTTCATCATTTCTTCGGGCTTCTTCTTGCCCATGGCGCGGCGCAGGATGTCCGCCTGCCCCAGGGTGAAGCCGGCCACCACCTGGGCCATCTCCATCACCTGTTCCTGGTAGACGGGAACCCCGTAGGTCTCCTTCAGGACGCTTTCCAGCTCGGGCAGCGGGTAGACGATCGACTTGCGTCCGGTCTTGTTCTCCACGTAGGTGTCGAGGTGCTCCATGGGGCCGGGCCGATAGAGGGCGTTCAGCGCTATGAGGTCCTCGATCTTACCCGGCCGCGCCCTTTTCAATATCCCCTGCATGCCGCTGCTTT